>JACCSC010000241.1 GCA_013813215.1 Geodermatophilaceae bacterium
CGTATGCCCGGGTCAACAAGATCCCGACACTGGGCCTGTGCCTCGGCCTGCAGTGCATGGTGATCGAGACCGCGCGCAACCTGGCCGGCATCGTCAAGGCCGACAGCGCCGAGTTCGACCCGAGCACGCCCGACCCGGTGATCGCCACGATGGCCGACCAGCAGGACGTCGTCTCCGGCGAGCGGGACATGGGCGGGACCATGCGGCTGGGCCGGTGGCCGACCCGGCTCAAGGCCGACTCGGTCGCGGGCGAGGCCTACGGCGAGGCCTACGTCGACGAGCGGCACCGGCACCGGTACGAGGTCAACAACGACTACCGCGCGGCCCTCGAGGCGGCCGGTGTGGTCTTCTCCGGGCTCAGCCCGGACGGCCGGCTCGTCGAGTACGCCGAACTGGACCGGGAGCTGCACCCGTTCTTCGTCGGCACCCAGGCCCACCCGGAGTTCACCTCGCGGCCGACCCGGCCCAACCCGCTGTTCGCGGCGTTCACCCGGGCGGCGATCGACTACTCCGAGGCGGCCCGCCTGCCGCTGTCCACGTCGTGACGGGGTACGAGGTCGAGCGCTCGGAGGAGATCTACCGGGGGCGGGTCATCACCCTGCTCCGCGACACGGTGGCGATGCCCGACGGGCAGAGCGGCGTGCGGGAGGTGGTCACCCACCCCGGCGCCGCCGTGGTGGTCGCGTTGGACGAGGCCGATCGGGTCGTCCTCGTCCGGCAGTACCGGCACCCGGTGCGCGGCTACCTCTGGGAGCTGCCGGCCGGCCTGCTCGACGTCGAGGGTGAACCGGCGCACCGCAGCGCGGCCCGTGAACTGGCCGAGGAAGCCGGCCTGATCGCGGCCCAGTGGCACACGCTGCTGGACCTGCGCAGCTCGCCCGGGTTCAGCGATGAGGCAGTGCGGGTGTACCTCGCCCGCGAACTCTCCGACGTCGCGGAGACCGAGCGGTACGTCGGCGAGCACGAGGAGTCCGACCTCACGGTGGAGCGGCACGACCTGGACGAGGCGGTCGGCTGGGCGCTGGCCGGGCGGATGGAGAACGCCGCGGCGGTGGCCGGCGTGCTGGCGACGTACGCCGCCCGGGCCCGCGGGTACGCCGACCTGCGCGCGGCCGACACTCCGTGGCCGGCGAAACCGGCCCACGCCGCCGGCTGACGCGCTAGTCTGCGCCCCAAGATCAGCGTCGACTACGGGGGTCTCAGACGTGGCGCGTTCACTGTGGTGTGCGATCGGGGCCACTGCTGCCGTTCTGGTGTCCACCGCGGTCCCGGTGTCCGCCGCGCTCCCGACGGCGGCTGAGCCTGACCCACGGCCCAACATCGTGCTGATCAACGCCGACGACATGACCCTCGCCGAGATGGCCGTGATGGACAGCGTGAACGAGCTCATCACTGCGCGCGGGACGACGTTCGCCAACATGTTCTCGGTATTCCCGCTGTGCTGTCCCGCCCAGGCGAGCATCCAGACCGGTCAGTACAACCACAACAACGGTGTGCTGGGCAACGGCGGCGACCAGTGGCCGGTCGGCGGCTACCAGGCCTTGGACGTCGACAACACGTTGTCGGTCTGGTTGTCGGCCGCCGGGTACCAAACCGCGTTCGTCGGCAAGCCGATGGTCGGCTACAACCAGCTCGACCCGCTCGTGGTTCCGCCGGGGTGGACCGAGTGGCACGCCGTCGTTGGCGGGGACTACTCCAAGTCGACGATGTTCCAGGACGGGCTGAAGACTTCCTACATCCAGTACCAGACCGACCTGTGGACCGACATCTCCCAGGACGTCATCCGTCGCCGCGTGGCCGAGGACGCGCCGCTGTTCCTGTGGACGTCGTTCAAGGGCCCGCACAACGCCGGGCCCATGGAGCCGGACGACCCACCGGCCCCGAGGGACGGGACGCCGGCCCGGGCCGACCGGCACAAGGGTCTGTTCGCCGACGAGCCCCTGCCGATGGACCCGAGCTTCGACGAGTTCGACGTCAGCGACAAGCCTTCCGAGGTGACCGGTCGGCCGCCGCTCGACCAGGAGAAGATCGACTACTTGACGGTACTGAACCGGCAACGGCTGGAGGCCCTGCAGGCCGTCGACGAGGGCGTGGCCGACATCATCGGCACGCTGGCCGAGACCGGGGAGCTCGACAACACGCTGATCGTCTTCATCAGTGACAACGGCTTCATGCTGGGCCAGCATCGGTTCGTCGGGGGTAAAGGCGTGGCCTACGAGCCGTCGATCCGGGTGCCGCTGGTGATGCGGGGTCCGGGTGTTCCGGTTGGCGCCACGCGCACCCACCTGGTCGGGATGATCGACCTCGCGCCTACCTTCGTGGAGGTCGCGCAGGCGACGGCGGGGCTGGAGATGGACGGGGTGTCGTTGTTCGCCCGGCCGACGAGCCGCACGTTGGTGCTGGAGGCCGGCCCGCGGGAGATCGACGGGCCCTTCTACTGGACCGGCCTGCGCAATCAGCGCTACAAGTACGTCGAGTGGGGCACCGGCGAGGTGGAGCTGTACGACCTGCGCAACGACCCCTACGAGCTGGTCAGCCTGCACACCGACCCGCGCTACACCCGGATCCTGACGCAGGCCGAGGCGGCGCTGGAGCGGCTGCACGACTGCGCGGGTGCGGAATGTCGGACCAACGCCGTCCTGGTCGGGTAGCTCAGAGATCGCCGAGCGGGACGTCGGGGTCGGCCAGTCGGACCGCGGTCACCGCGCCCCGGCGCCGACCAGCTGGGTCACCGACACGCCGAAGCGCAGGTCGACGTCGTGCTCGCGGTGCAAGCCGGCGAACACCTCGGCCAGCTCGGACGTGCCCGGAGCGGTCTTCGGGGATCCGCGGCTCGCTCCCTTCCAGCGCGACAAGTGGGCAGTCCGGGCGGGTGTGTCCGGCGTGTCGTCGTACGAACTGCCCACTTGCCGGCGCGGCGGTCCGCAAAAGTGAGCAGTTGCGACATCGGGCTGACCGACGGAAGGGCGCGCGGGGTTATGTCCGGCTGGTCGGCTCCCTAGACTCGCGGCCGGGATGGAATCGACCGGCGACGGAGCCGGCGACCCGGGCGACAGAGGCGGCAGATGAAGGTCGGAGTCCCCAAAGAGGTCAAGAACCACGAGTACCGGGTGGCCATCACGCCGGCGGGGGTCACCGAACTCGTCCGCTCCGGGCACGACGTCCTGATCGAGCAGTCCGCCGGGGAGGGATCGCTGATCCCTGACGACGTGTTCATCGCGCGCGGCGCCCGGATCGCGCCGACGGCCGACGACGTGTGGGCCGAGTCCGAGCTGGTGCTCAAGGTCAAGGAGCCGATCGCCGAGGAATACCACCGGATGCGTTCCGGGCAGACCCTGTTCACCTACCTGCACCTGGCCGCCAGCCTGGAGTGCACCAAGGCGCTGACCGAGTCCGGCATCGACGCCGTGGCCTACGAGACCGTCCAGCTGCCCGACCTCTCGCTGCCGCTGCTCGCCCCGATGTCCGAGGTCGCCGGCCGGATGGCGCCGCAGGTCGGCGCGCACTGCCTGGAACGCGCGCAGGGCGGCCGCGGTGTCCTGATGGGCGGGGTGTCCGGCGTGTACGCCGCCAAGGTGGTCGTCCTGGGCGGGGGGGTGTCCGGCCTGAACGCCGCCGCGATCGCCCTCGGCATGCAGGCCGAGGTGCTGCTGCTGGACGTCAACGTCAGCCGGCTGCGCGAGGTGGACCGGGTCTACCAGGGCCACATGCAGACGGTGATGTCCAACTCCTACGAGATCGAGCAGGCCGTGCTGGACGCGGACCTGGTGATCGGGGCGGTCCTGATCCCCGGCGCCAAGGCGCCGCGGCTGATCTCCAACGAGCTGGTGTCCCGCATGAAGCCGGGATCCGTCCTGGTCGACATCTCCGTGGACCAGGGCGGCTGCTTCGAGGACAGCCGGCCGACCACGCACGCCGAGCCGACGTACACCGTGCACCAGTCGGTCTTCTACTGCGTGGCCAACATGCCCGGCGCCGTCCCGAACACCTCGACGTACGCCCTGACCAACGTGACGCTGCCCTACGTCATGGCCCTGGCCAGCAAGGGTCTGCGCCGGGCGACGGCGGAGGATCCGGCGCTGGCCAAGGGGGTCAGCGTGGTCGGCGGGCAGGTCGTCTACGACCACGTGGCCGAGGCGCACGGGCTGACCTACGTCCCGCTGGCCGAGGCGCTGGCCTGAGACGCGCCGGATGACCGGGGCCCTCGACACCGGGTCCCTCGACAGCGCGGCGGTCGACCGGCTCGTCACGACGTACCTGGACCACCTGACCGTCGAGCGCGGCCTGGCGACGAACACCCTGCTGTCCTACCGCCGTGATCTGCGCCGGTACGCCGAACACCTGGCCGCTCGCGGCCGGGCCACGCTCCGCGACGTGGGCGAGGCCGACGTGGCCGAGTTCCTCGCGGCCCTGCGCGAGGGCGGCGAGGACCACCAGCCGCTGTCTGCCCCGTCGGCCGCTCGGGCCGTGGTCGCCGTGCGTGGACTGCACCGCTTCGCCGTACGAGAGGGGCTGGCCGCGGCGGACGTCTCCCGTGAGGTGCACCCGCCGGCGCCGGCCAAGCGGCTGCCGAAGTCGATCCCGCTGGAGGACATCGAGCGGCTCCTGGGCGCCGCCCAACGCGACGACACTCCGCTGGCCCTCCGGGACACCGCGCTGCTGGAGCTGCTGTACGGGACCGGCGCGCGGATCTCGGAGGCGGTCGGCCTGACCGTCGACGACCTCGACGCCGTCGGGTCGTCGGTGCTGCTGCGCGGCAAGGGCGGCAAGCAGCGGCTGGTGCCGGTCGGCTCGTACGCGCTGGCCGCCGTGCAGGCCTACCTCGTACGAGGTAGGCCCGCGCTGGCCGCCGCCGGGCGCGGCCACGCCATGCTGCTGCTCAACGCCAGAGGCGGTCCGCTGACCCGGCAGAGCGCGTGGACGATCCTGCGCACCGTGGCCGAGCGGGCCGGCGTACCGGGCCCGGTAAGCCCGCACACCCTGCGGCACTCCTTCGCCACCCACCTGCTTGACGGCGGTGCGGACGTCCGCGTGGTCCAGGAGCTGCTGGGGCACGCCTCGGTGGCCACCACGCAGCTCTACACGCTGGTCACGGTGGACCGCCTGCGGGAGGTCTACGCCACCAGTCATCCCCGCGCCCGCTAGAGTCGCGGCGACATGGCTCGGGAACCTGCCGACGAGGCACTGCCGTTTGACGACGAGCCCGCGCCCGAGGTCGCGCCGGAACCAGCGCCGCGCAAGCGTCGCTCCCGGCGCAAAGCCGAGGGCAGCACCGAGTCCAGGACGCGGGCGGCCAGCGTCGACCCGGCCAAGGAGCGGGTCCGTCCGATCCCGGAGCCGGTCAGCCTGCGCGGCCACGGCCCGGCCCGAGTGCTCGCCCTGTGCAACCAGAAGGGCGGCGTCGGCAAGACGACGTCGACCATCAACCTCGGTGCGGCGCTGGCCGAACTGGGGCGCCGCGTGCTGCTGGTCGACTTCGACCCGCAGGGGGCTCTGTCGGTGGGCCTCGGCGTCTACCCGCACCAGCTCGACCTGACCGTCTACAACGCATTGATGGAACGCCGGACCACCGGCGAGGACGTGCTGCTCAAGACCGGTGTATCCGGGATGGACCTGCTGCCGAGCAACATCGACCTGTCCGCCGCCGAGGTCCAGCTGGTCGGCGAGGTGGCCCGCGAGCAGGCCCTGGCCCGGGTCCTCGGGCCGCTGCTGCCCCGCTACGACTACGTCCTGATCGACTGCCAGCCCTCGCTCGGGCTGCTCACGATCAACGCGCTGACCGCGGCGCACGGGGTGATCGTGCCGCTGGAGTGCGAGTTCTTCAGCCTGCGTGGCGTGGCGCTGCTGCTGGACACGATCGAGAAGGTGAAGGAGCGACTCAACCCGGAGCTGAAGGTCGAGGGCATCCTGGCCACGATGTACGACGCCCGCACCCTGCACGCCCGCGAGGTCTTCAGCCGGGTGGTCGACGCGTTCGGGGACACCGTGTTCCAGACCGTGATCGCGCGGACTGTCCGGTTCCCGGAGACCACGGTGGCGGGCGAGCCGATCACCTCGTGGGCGCCGCAGAGCCCGGGCGCCGCGGCGTACCGCGACCTGGCCCGCGAGGTGCTCGCTCGCGCGGACTGACGTGAGCGAGTCGCCCGCGTTCAGCGTCCGGCTGGACAACTTCGAGGGCCCGTTCGACCTGCTGCTGAGCCTGATCGCCAAGCACCGGCTCGACGTCACCGAGGTCGCGCTGTCCCAGGTGACCGACGAGTTCCTGGCCTACCTGCGCGCCGGCGGACCCGACTGGGACCTGGGGCAGGTCAGCGAGTTCCTTGTCGTGGCGGCGACCCTGCTGGACCTCAAGGCCGCCCGGTTGCTGCCCTCGGCCGAGGTCGAGGACGCCGAGGACATCGCCCGGTTCGAGGCGCGCGACCTGCTCTTCGCCCGCCTGCTGCAGTACCGCGCCTACAAGCTCGCCGCCGCTCACCTGGGCGAGCTGGAACGGGTGGCCGCGCAGCGACACGGCCGGTCGGTGGCCCTGGAGCCCCGGTACGCCGCCCTGGTTCCGGAGGTGTTGCTGGGCGTCGATCCGCATCGCTTCGCCCGGATCGCCGCGACCGTGTTGGCGCCGCGACCGGCGCCCGTCGTGGCCGTCGACCACCTGCACATGCCCAGGGTGAGCGTGGCCGAGCACGCCGCCGTACTGCGTGGTCGGCTCGCGACCGAGGGCGCCGCGACGTTCCGGGCGCTGACCGCGGACTGCACGCACACGCTGGAGGTGGTGGCGCGGTTCCTCGCCCTGCTGGACCTGTACCGCGAGCAGCTGGTCGCCTTCGACCAACTGACGGCGCTGGGCGAGCTGCGGGTGCGTTGGGTGGGAGGATCCTCCGATGAGCCTGGGCCGGACGATTCCCGCGATGCCGGTGCGTGACACCGCGGCCGCGGTGGCCTGCTACCGGGACAAGTTCGGCTTCGCCGTGGTGCACCAGGACACCGGCTTCGCCGTCCTGCGCCGCGACGACGCCGTCGTACACCTCTGGGAGTCCTCCGACGAGTCGTGGCGCAGCCGGGACGCCGGCGCCGAGCCGGTCTGCTCCGGGGCCGAGTCGTTCATCGCCGGTACCGCGAGCTTCCGCGTGGAGGCGGTCGACATCGACGGCCTGTACGCCGAGCTGTCGGCGGCCGGTGTCCTGCACTACGCCGACCCCGGGGCGCCGACGCGGACGGACTTCGGTACCTACGAGTTCGCCAGCACCGACGTCGACGGCAACCTGATCTCGTTCTACCGCTGGGTCGACCAGGGTGGCTGACCGACTGGCCCGCGAACTCGAAGCAGTGCTCCTGGTCGTCGACAGCCCCGTCGAGGCCGGAGAACTGGCCGCCGCCGTGCAGTCGCCGGCCGCCGAGGTCGAGACCGCGCTGGCCGGGCTGGCCGCGGAGTACGACGAGCACGAGCGGGGCGTCCAGCTGCGCGAGGTGGGCGGGGGCTGGCGGCTGTACACCCGCGAGGAGTTCGCGCCGGCCGTCGAGCGGCTGCTGTTGGAGGGCGCGCGCTCCCGGCTGACTCAGGCCGCCCTGGAGACGCTGGCCATCGTCGCGTACCGGCAGCCGATCACGCGGGCCCGGATCGCCGCCATCCGCGGCGTCGGCGTGGACGGAGTGATCCGCAGCCTGCTGGCCCGCGGCCTGGTCGAGGAGGTCGGTACCGACCCGGAGACCGGCGGCGGGCAGTACGCGACCACCGGGGTGTTCCTGGAGAAGCTGGGGCTGCGATCGTTGGCCGACCTGCCCTCGCTCGCGCCGCTGCTGCCCGACCTGGCCGACCTCGACGACGCGTGAGGGTGCACTGATGGCTGAGGGGATCCGGCTGCAGAAGGTGCTCGCGGCCGCGGGCGTGGGGTCACGCCGGGCATGCGAGGAGCTGATCGCGGCCGGCCGGGTTACCGTCGACGGGGCGGTGGTGACGACCCAGGGCCTGCGGGTCGACCCGACCCGGGCCGTGGTCACCGTGGACGGCGGCCGGATCTCGGTGAACGCCGACCTGGTCCATCTCGTGCTCAACAAGCCCCGTGGCGTCGTCTCCACGATGTCCGACGAACAGGGCAGGCCCTCGGTCGGCGACTTCGTCCGGCAACCGGGGCTGTTCCATGTCGGCCGCCTGGACGCCGACAGCGAGGGACTCCTGCTGCTCACCAACGACGGGCCGCTCGCGCACCGGCTGGCGCACCCGTCGTACGAGGTCTCGAAGACCTATCTGGCCGAGATCGCCTCGCCGGTTCCGCGTGACCTCGGGAAACGATTGAAGGCCGGCGTCGAGCTGACCGACGGCGTAGCCACGGCCGGCGCGTTCCGGGTGCTGGGCCAGGCCGGCGGCCGGGCCCAGGTCGAGGTCGTCCTGCACGAGGGGCGCAAGCACGTCGTACGCCGGATGCTCGATGCTGTCGACCGACCGGTGTCGCGGCTCGTCCGGGTCGCGATCGGCCCCGTCCGGTTGGGCGTCCAGCGCCCGGGCTCGCTGCGTCCCCTGACGAGCAAGGAACTCGGCCAGCTCTACGAACTGACCGGTCTGTGACGGCCTAGCTCGCGCCGAGGTACAGCGTCACCGCGGAGATCAGCGCCAGGGCCAGCCGAACGTGGTTCATCACCGTCCACTCCGACAGGTAGGTCCGCCAGAACTCCGGGGCCCCCTCGGCGGCCGGGCTCGTCTTGTCGAGCCGGTTGTTGCGCGGCACGTGGTACACGAACGTCAGCACGATCACGCCGCCCAGGTAGGCCAGCGCTCCCACCAGCGACAACCCGGCGCCCGGATCCTCCTGGTCGGCCACGGCCCCAGCGGCCACGACCACGCAGGCCACCCCGGGCAGCAGGAAGACCGCCCCGAACAGCGGCGTGTTGGCCGTGGCGTTGATCGCCTGCATGACCGTCATGCCGCGCTTGACCGACTGCCGGCGCAGGGCCGGCATCACCATCACGGAGAACGCGAAGAACAGTCCGGCCATGAGCCCGGCGCCCACGACGGCGATCACCTGGGCCACGTCGAGCAGCGCCCCGCCCACCCTCGGCCTCCTGTCGATCGCCCGGTTGCCGTGTGTATCAGACCGGCCGCCGTGGGCCGGTCGCTACCCTGCAGACGTGGCGGTCAGGGCGTTGCGTGGCGCCATCCAGATCGACGACGACCAACGCCAGCTGATCCTCGACGGGGCGGGCGAACTCGTGACCGCCGTGCTGGAGCGCAACGGCGTCCGGCCCGACGAGGTGATCAGCATTCTCTTCACCGCGACGCCGGACCTGACCGCGGAGTTCCCTGCCTATGCCGTTCGGCAGCTCGGGCTGACCGATGTCCCCCTGCTGTGTGCGGGGGAGATCCCGGTCCCGGGCGCCATGCCACGGGTGCTGCGGCTGTTGGCCCACGTCGAGACCGACCGGCCCCGGGCGGAGCTGCGCCACGCTTACCTGCGCGGGGCCGCGGCGTTGCGCACGGACCTGCCACAGTGACCGGCTACGGATCGGTGGAGGTCATCGCGATCGACGGGCCGTCGGCTACCGGCAAGTCGACGGTGTCCCGGGCGGTGGCGCGGGCGCTGGGTTGGCGCTATCTGGACACCGGGGCGATGTACCGGGCGGCGACCTGGGCGGTGCTGCGGGCCGGCGTACCGGCTGGGGACGCGGCCGACGTCGTACGGCGTACCGCCCTCGTAGTCGGGACCGACCCCGAAGCCGACGCGGTGACAGTCGACGGGACGCCGGTCACGGCTGCGATCCGCTCGCCCGAGGTGACCGCTGCCGTCTCCGCGGTGTCGGCGGTGCCGGCCGTTCGCCAGTTGCTCGTGGCCCAGCAGAGGGGGCTGATCGGTGAAGGGCGGATCGTCGTCGAGGGCCGCGACATCGGCTCGGTCGTGGTGCCCGAGGCCCGGTTGAAGGTGTTCCTGACCGCCGCGCCCGAGGTGCGGGCGGCCCGGCGGGCCCGAGAGACCGAGGCCGAGCCGCGGCTGGTCGCGGATGCGCTGGCCCGCCGTGACGCCTTCGACAGCGGCCGTGACGTCAGCCCGCTCCGAGCGGCCCAGCATGCTGTGGTGGTGGACTCGTCGAAATTGACCCAAGCCGAGGTGGTCGAGCACATCCTGCAGTTGGCCCGACTGGTGCTCTCGTGACCGCCGACGCACTCCCCGCTGCGGAGGCGGCGTGAGCACCGCCCCCTATCCGGTGCTGGCCGTGGTCGGTCGACCGAACGTCGGGAAGTCGACGTTGGTCAACCGGATCCTCGGCCGCCGCGAAGCCGTCGTGCAGGACGTTCCGGGAGTGACCCGCGACCGGGTGGCCTACGACGCGCTGTGGCGCGGCCGGCAGTTCACGCTGGTCGACACGGGCGGATGGGAACCCGACGCGACGGGGATGCGGGCGCGGGTCGCCGAGCAGGCCGAGCGCGCCATCGCGACCGCCGACGCCGTCCTGCTCGTGGTGGACGCCTCGGTCGGGGCGACCGAGGTCGACGACGCGGTGGCCCGGGTGCTGCGGCGCGGGGACCGGCCGGTGCTGCTGGCCGCGAACAAGGTCGACGACGAGCGGACCGAGGCCGAGGCCACGTCCCTCTGGCGGCTCGGCCTCGGTGAGCCGTATCCGGTCAGTGCGTTGCACGGGCGGGGCAGTGGCGACCTGCTCGACGCGATCCTGGACGCGCTGCCGACGGCGCCCCGCGAGGTCGACGTCGTGGGTGGCCCGCGGCGGGTCGCACTGGTCGGAAAGCCGAACGTCGGGAAGTCCTCGCTGCTCAACCGATTGGCGGGCGAGGAGCGGGCGGTCGTCGATCCGGTGGCCGGAACGACGATCGACCCGGTGGACAGCCTGGTCACCCTGGGCGACGAGGTCTGGCAGTTCGTGGACACCGCCGGGTTGCGGCGTCGGGTGTCGCACGCTTCGGGCGCGGAGTACTACGCGAGCCTGCGCACCGCAGCGGCGATCGACGCCGCCGAGGTGGCGATCGTCCTGATCGACGCCAGCGAGCCGATCAGCGAGCAGGACCAGCGGGTGATCTCGGCGGTCGTGGAGGCCGGGCGGGCGCTCGTCCTGGCGTTGAACAAGTGGGACCTGCTCGACGAGGACCGCCGGCTGGTGTTGGACCGGGAGATCGAGCGCGAGCTGTCGCGCGTCCAGTGGGCCACCAGGGTGAACATCTCGGCCTTGGGCGGGCGCGGCGTACACCGCCTGGCACCGGCCCTACGGGCGGCGTTGGCCTCGTGGGACCAGCGGGTGTCGACCGGCCGGCTCAACGCGTGGCTGACCGACGTGGTCCAGACGACTCCACCGCCGGCGCGCGGAGGCAAGGCGCCTCGCGTCCTGTTCGCGACCCAGGCCGACACCCGCCCGCCGCGGTTCGTGGTGTTCTCGACTGGCTTCCTGGAGGCCGGGTACCGGCGCTTCCTGGAACGCCGGCTGCGCGAGGACTTCGGCTTCGCCGGTACGCCGATCGAGGTCAGCGTCAAGGTCCGGGAGAAGCGCCCCCGCCGACGCTGACCGTCGCGCGGCCTTCGCTTTGGTCGGCCTCAGCGCAGGGCCGCGATCGCCTCGACTTCGACCAGCTGCCCCGGGTAGCCCAGCGCGGCGACGCCGAGCAGGGTGCTCGGAGCATCGTGGTCACCGAAGTGGTCGCGGACCACGTCCCAGGCCGCCACGAGGTCTGCGGATCTCGAGCTGGCGACATACACCGTCGTCTTGACGACATCGCTCAGGTCAGCTCCCGCGGCGCGCAGCGCCGTCCGCAGGTTCTGCATCACCACGTCGGCCTGAGCAGCGACATCGCCGTCGACCGTCGCTCCGGTGTCGTCCAGCGGACACGCACCGGCGGTGAACACCAGCCGCCGTACGTCGTGGGCCACTGCCGCGTAGGCGTAGAGAACTCCCGGGGCGAGCGTCTCGGATCGGATCAGCTGGATCGGCGATGGCTCGGTCACCGGTCCAGCTTGGCAGGCCGAACCCGGGGCAGACCTGGTACTCGCTTCTGCTACGCCGCCTCGGGGTTCTCGTCGTCGGCCGGTTCAGGTGGGTGGGCCGGCGGGGGGTCGGTGAGGTAGGTCTGGCCGGTGGGGCTGGTCCATTCCAGCCGTCCGCCGCCGAGCTGCTTCAGCTGCCAGCTGGTGAGGGTCTTGATCCGGTGGTGTGGTCGGCACAGGGCGGCCAGGTTGTCCTCGGCGGTCGGTCCGTGTGGGAAGGGTCGGGTGTGGTCCAGGTCGGCGCGGCGGGCCGGCTGCCGGCAGTTCGGGAACCGACACGTCTGGTCGCGGGTGCGGACGTAGGCGTCGAGGTCGGCCGGCGGGTGGTAGCTGGTGGTGCCGACATCGAGGACGGCGCCGGTGGCGGGGTCGGTGAGGATGCGACGCCAGGTCGCTTCTTCGGCGAGGTAGCGGGCGGTGTCGGCGTCGATCGGACCGTAGCCGGTCAACTCGCCCGGTCCGTCGTTCAGGCCGAGCAGGGTGCCCAGCGGGACGGTGACGTGCAGGTTCACCGGGCCGGGATGCCAGCGCCGGGACGGGGGCCGGTAGGCGTGGCCGGCGCTGTGCGGGTCTGCCGCTGCTGCGGGGGCGGGGAGGCGGTCAGCGTCGAGCTGTTCGAGGCAGTCGATGAGGGCGTCGGCCCGGCGGGCGTCCATCGTCCGGTCGTCACCGTCGGTGGCGGCGTTCCTGCCGGCCCTGGCGGCGGCGGTGAGGAGTTGGTGTGCGCGCAGGGCCTGCGGGGCGGGCAGGCTGGCGCGGAGGACGGCCATACCGTCCGCGGCGGGGTACAGCTCGACGCTGCGTCCGGTGACCGCCTTCTCGATCCGGGCACGGGCCGCGGCCGGGTCGATCCGGAGCACCGCCCGACGGACCCGGGCACCGAACACCGACGGCGCCTCGATAGCGGCGCGAGGCAGCACCTGCTCCTCGACGGCGGCCACGCTGTCCGCGGACAGCCCGGCGGTGTGCTCGATCAGGATCCGCAGCTTGCCCAGCGACAGCCGGCCCTGCCCGAGTGCGGCCACCGACCGCGGCAGGCGGGCGGTGGCCGCCACGGCGAGCTCGACCCGGTCGGTGGCGACGAGCTTGGACAGGGCGAGCGCCGGGCCGACCTCGGCCGCGGTCACCTCGACCGGGTGCAGCCCGGGGCAGCCGGGCAGCGGATCGTTGGTCCAGTTCGGGCAGCGGGTGTACAGCTCGGCGATCGCGACCAGCTGGTCCGCTTGGGCGGCGGCGACCCGCTTCTCGGTCTCGCGCAAGGCGGCCATCAGCTCCCCATCAGATCGGCCCTGGCCATCGAACATGTGTTCGATTCTGTGGCGAAACTCGTTGCAGGGCAAGGCTTTTGGCCAATCGGCGGCCGAGAATCCTGGTCGGGACAAGCTCTGCGGTAGGCTCAGCCGGACCGGGACGTGGCGCAGCTTGGTAGCGCACTTGACTGGGGGTCAAGGGGTCGCAGGTTCAAATCCTGTCGTCCCGACAAAGAAAGACCAGGTTAGAGGCTGGTAGGGCAGCTCCGCGTCCGTCTCCGCCAACCGCCCGTTCTACGCCGCCATCGGAGTGACGT
>JACCSC010000251.1 GCA_013813215.1 Geodermatophilaceae bacterium
CAGCTGGTCGATCTCGTCCTGGGGCAGGTCCGGGTCGTAGGTGATCCAGACGGCACCGTGCTCCAGACCGTGCACCGCGTTCTCGTGGCGGACCGCGATGTCATAGACCTGCCCGTTGCAGTCGAGCCAGACCCCGTCGTGTTCACCGCCGAAGGGCGGCGAGTCCGCCCCGTAATCGACGGGTTCCGTCGCGTGCTGCGCACCGGTGAAGGTCTTGGTCTGCAGGCCCTCGATGCTGTCCGGGTTGCTCAGCGCCTCGGTCTTGTTGACCTGGTTCACCGCGTACCCGATGGCGGCGACCGCGAACAGCGCCACGACGACGGCCAACGCGATCCAGCCCCACGGCTTGGGCTGCTGCGTGACCACCGGTGGTGGCCTGCGGGCCCGGCTGTTCTTGCTGCCCGGAGCGGCCTTCGTCGGGCGAGAAGCGCCGCCACTCTTCCCCGTTCCGGAACCGGTCCCGGATACAGCCTTCGCCATTGCCTGCCTTCGCTGCCGTGATGATCTGTTGCCCGACTGTACGTCGAAGGCCGGCGGCGTCCGGTCAGTACCATCGCGGGGTGACCCCGGCCGATCTCGCGGCAGCCGTCCTCGACGCCGTTCGCGACGCGGTCGAGGCCGGCGAACTCCACGTCGGCGTACCCGACGACGCGGTCATCGAACGGCCGCGTAACCGGGAGCACGGCGACTACGCCACGAACATCGCCTTACGCCTGGCCAAGGCAGCCGGCCGCCCGCCGCGGGAGGTCGCGGAGTCGATCGCGGCGCGGCTGCGCCAGCGCCAGGGCATAGCCGCCGCGGACGTCGCGGGTCCCGGCTTCCTGAACGTCACCCTCGACAGCGCCGCCCAGGGCGGCCTGGTCGCCACCATCGCCGAGCAGGGCGCCGACTACGGGCGCACCAACGCCCTGGCCGGGCAGCGGATCAACCTGGAGTTCGTCTCGGCCAACCCCACCGGCGAGCTGCATCTGGCCGGCGCCCGGTGGGCGGCGGTCGGCGACGCGATGGCCCGGCTGCTGCGGGCCAGCGGCGCCGAGGTGGGGACGGAGTACTACTTCAACGATGCCGGATCCCAGGTGGAGCGGTTCGGGCGCAGTGTGTACGCCGTGGCCATGGGCCGGCCGGTCGACGAGGACGGCTACCGCGGGGAGTACATCCACGACATCGCGCGCATGGTCCTGGCCGAGCACCCCGCCCTTCTCGAGCGCCCAGCGGACGAAGCCGTCGAGGTGTTCACCCGCGACGGTATCGACGCGATGTTCACGCTGATCAAGAACAGCCTCGAGCGCTTCGGGGTGCATTTCGACGTCTTCTTCAACGAGCGTGACCTGCACACGTCGGGCCGGCTGGAGCAGACCGTCCAGCGGCTGCGGGAGTCCGGCCACGTGTACGAGGGGGACGGCGCGATGTGGTTGCGCACGACGGACTACGGCGATGACAAGGACCGCGTGATCATCCGGCGGGACGGCGCCCCGACGTACTTCGCCGCCGACCTCGCCTACTACCTGGACAAGCGCGAGCGCGGATTCGACCGGGTCGTGATCATCCTCGGTGCCGACCACCACGGCTACGTGGGGCGGATGCGGGCGCTGGTGTGTTGCCTCGGTGAGGATCCGGACGTCACGCTGGAGATCCCGATCGGCCAGATGGTCACCGCGCAGGGCAGCGTGCTCTCCAAGCGGGCCGGGAACGTCGTGACGTTGGACCTGCTGATCGACACGGTGGGGGCGGACGCCGGCCGCTACGCGATGGTCCGGTCCTCGATGGACTCGGCCATCGACATCGACCTGGACCTGTGGGCGAGCCGGACGAACGACAATCCCGTCTTTTACGTCCAGTACGCGCACGCCCGGATAGCCTCGCTCCTGCGCAACGCCGCCGAGCTCGGAGTGGACCGCGGCGAGGTCGGTGCTGCCCAGCTGGCGCTGCTGGACTCGGAGCGGGAGGGCGACCTGCTGGGGGTGCTCGGTGAGTTCCCCGGGGTGGTCACCGCGGCGGCCGAGCTGCGCGCGCCGCACCGGGTAGCTCGCTACCTGGAGAAACTGGCCGGCACCTACCACCGGTTCTACGACGACTGCCGGATCCTGCCCCGCGGCGACGAGGAGCCGACTCCCAATGCGGTGCCGCGGCTGTGGTTGTGCGAGGCGACGCGGGTCGTCCTGGCCAACGGTCTCGGCCTGCTCGGAGTGAGCGCCCCGGACCGGATGTGAGGGTCCACCCCGCCGGGCCGCTGCACGGTGGGCTGGCCCGCCCCGACGGGCTGCCCGCACCGCCGAAGTCCCTGGGCGAGCTGCATCCCGTCGTCTGGCCGCGGACTGCAGAACGGGTCGACGGCGGATTGCGGATCGGCGGCGTCGACGTACGGGTCCTGGCCGCCGCGGTGGGTACGCCGGCGTACGTCCTCGCCGAGGCCGACTTCCGGTCCCGTTGCCGGGAGCACCGCGCGGCGTTCGGCATCGAGGCCGACGTCTACTACGCGGGCAAGGCCTTCCTCTGTACGGCGGTCGCCCGCTGGATCGCCGAGGAGGACCTGGGCCTGGACGTCTGCACGAGCGGGGAACTGACCGTGGCGCTGCGGGCCGGCGTACCACCCGCGCGGATCGCCCTGCACGGCAACAACAAGTCAGTCGCCGAACTCACCACGGCCGTCCAGGCCGGCGTCGGCCGGATCGTGCTCGACTCGTTCCACGAGATCGGCCGGCTGGCCGAGCTGACCGCGCGCCTGGGCGTCCGCCAGCCGGTGCTGGTCCGCGCGACGGTCGGGGTCGAGGCGCACACCCACGAGTTCATCGCCACCGCGCACGAGGATCAGAAGTTCGGCTTCTCGCTCGCGTCGGGAGCGGCGATGGAGGCGGTCCGTCGCGTCCTGGCCGCCGACGGGTTGGACCTGCAGGGGCTGCACAGCCACATCGGCTCGCAGATCTTCGACACCGAGGGCTTCGAGGTCTCGGCGCACCGGCTGGTCGGCCTGCTGGCCGAGGTGCGCTCGGAGTTCGGTATCCAACTGCCCGAGCTGGGGCTCGGTGGCGGGCTCGGCATCGCCTACCTGGCCACCGACGACCCGATCGACACCGCAGCCTTCGCCGCTGGCCTGCGCGCCATCGTCGACCGCGAGTGCGCGGCGCTGGGCCTGGCCCGGCCGCGGCTGTCCGTCGAACCCGGCCGGGCCATCGCCGGACCAGGGACCGTGACGGTCTACGAGGTGGGCACGGTCAAGGACGTGGACGGCCTGCGCTGCTACGTCTCGGTCGACGGCGGGATGAGCGACAACATCAGGACCGCCCTGTACGACGCGGACTACACGGTGGCGCTCGCGAACCGGGACTCCACCGCGCCGCCGATGCTGGCCCGGGTGGTCGGCAAGCACTGCGAGAGCGGCGACATCGTCGTGCGGGACGCCTGGCTCCCGGCCGACCTCACGCCCGGTGACCTGATCGCGGTGGCCGGCACCGGCGCCTACTGCCGGTCCATGTCCAGCAACTACAACCACGTCCCGCGCCCACCGGTCGTCGCCGTGCACGAGGGACGGTGGCGGATCCTGATCCGCCGCGAGACCGAGGACGACCTGGCCCGGCTGGAGGCGCCGGAATGAGCGCCGCGATGAAGGTCGCGGTCCTCGGCTGCGGCGTCGTCGGCAGCCAGGTCGTCCGGCTGATCGGCAAGCAGGCGGCGGAGCTGTCGGCCCGGATCGGCGCCCCGCTGGAGCTGGCCGGCGTCGCCGTACGCCGTCCCAAGCGGCACGTCGACGTCGACCCGGCCTTGCTCACGACGGACCCGATGGCCCTGGTCGAACGCCGTGATGTCGACCTCGTCGTCGAGGTGATCGGGGGCATCGAGCCGGCCCGGTCGCTGATCCTGGCCGCGATCGCCTGCGGCAAGTCCGTCGTGACGGCCAACAAGGCGCTGCTCGCCGAGGACGGCGCCACGCTGCACGCGGCGGCCCGGGCGGCCGGCGTGGATCTCTACTACGAGGCTTCCGTGGCCGGGGCGATCCCGCTGCTGCGGCCGCTGCGCGAGTCGCTGGCCGGTGACCACCTGCGGCGGGTGGTCGGGATCGTGAACGGGACGACGAACTACATCCTGTCGCGGATGGACGCCACCGGCGCCGGGTTCTCCGAGGCTCTGGAGGAGGCCACCGCCCTCGGGTACGCCGAGGCAGACCCGAGCGCCGACGTCGACGGCTTCGACGCCGCGGCCAAGGCCGCGATCCTGGCCGGGCTGGCCTTCCACACCCGGGTCACCGCCGCCGACGTCCACCGCGAGGGCATCGCCGACGTCACCGCAGCCGACGTCGCCAGCGCCAAGGCCATGGGCAGCACGGTCAAGCTCCTGGCCATCTGCGAGCGGGTCTCGGCTCCGGGCGGGGACGCGGTTTCCGTCCGTGTCCATCCGGCGATGATCCCGCGGACGCACCCGCTGGCCGGGGTGAACGACGCGTTCAACGCGGTGTTCGTCGAGGCCGAGTCCGCGGGAGAGCTGATGTTCTACGGGCGCGGGGCCGGTGGGCCGCCGACGGCCAGCGCCGTGCTCGGGGACCTGGTCGCGGTCGCCCGCAACCGGCTGGCCGGCGCGCCGGGACCCGGGGAGTCGGCGTACGCCGACCTGCCGATCCGCCCGATGGGGCTGACCGACACGAGCTACCACATCAGCATGGACGTCGCCGACCGGGCGGGCGTGCTCGCCGCCGTCGCGACAGCCTTCGCCGAGCACGGCGTGAGCATCAGCACCCTGCGCCAGGAGGGCCGCGGTGATCAGGCCACGCTGGTCATGGTCACCCACGTCGCGCCAGACAGCGCGCTGGCCGCGACTGTCGACGACCTGCGCAAGCTCGACGTCGTGCGCGGCGTCACGAGCGTGATGCGGGTCGAGGGGTGAGCGCCGGCTGGCGCGGTGTCATCGAGGAGTACCGGGACCGCATGCCGGTCTCGGCCGCGACGCCGGTCGTCACCCTCCTCGAGGGCGGGACGCCGCTGCTGCCGGCTCCGGAGCTGTCCCGGCGGACCGGCTGCGAGGTCTTCCTCAAGGTCGAGGGGGCCAATCCGACCGGCTCGTTCAAGGACCGCGGCATGACCGTGGCCATCAGCAAGGCGGTCGAGGAGGGCGCCAAGGCGGTCATCTGCGCCTCGACCGGCAACACCAGCGCCTCGGCCGCGGCGTACGCCGCCCGCGCCGGATTGCTCTGCGCGGTCCTGGTCCCCAGCGGCAAGATCGCGCTGGGCAAGCTGGCCCAGGCGCTGGTGCACGGCGCGACCCTGCTGCAGGTCGACGGCAATTTCGACGACTGCCTGACCTTGGCCGCCAAGCTGGCCCAGGACTACCCGGTCTCGCTGGTCAACAGCGTCAACGAGTTCCGGATCGAGGGGCAGAAGACCGCGTCGTTCGAGATCGTCGACGTCCTCGGCCGGGCGCCGGACGTGCACTGCCTGCCGGTGGGGAACGCCGGCAACATCACGGCGTACTGGAAGGGGTACGCCGAGGACGCCGCCGCCGGCCGGACCGCAGTGAGCCCGCGGATGTTCGGGTTCCAGGCCAGCGGAGCCGCGCCCATCGTCCGCGGCGAGGTGGTCCGCGAGCCGGTGACGATCGCGACCGCGATCCGGATCGGCAACCCGGCCTCGTGGACCAAGGCGCTGGACGCGCGGGACTCCAGCCACGGGGTGATCCACTCGGTGACCGACCGGCAGATCCTGTCCGCCTACCGGCTGCTGGCTCGCGCCGAGGCGGTGTTCGTCGAGCCGGCCAGCGCGGCGAGCGTGGCCGGCCTGCTGCAGTCCTACGAGGCCGGGCTGCTCGACGCTGGTCAGACGGTGGTCTGCACGGTCACCGGCAACGGCCTGAAGGACCCGTACTGGGCGATCTCGGGCGCGCCGGCGCCGATCACCATCCCCGTCGACGCCGCGGTCGCAGCGGCGGCACTCGGCCTGGACCGGGGCGAGTGACGCCGCGGGGCCGGGTCACCGTCCGGGTCCCGGCCACCAGCGCCAACCTGGGTCCGGCTTTCGACTGCGCGGGCCTCGCCCTCGGGCTGTACGACGAGGTGGTGGTGGACCCGGCGCCCGACGGTGTCGTCGTCGAGGTCGCCGGTGAGGGGGCCGGGGACGTCCCGCTCGACGAATCACACCTCGTCGTGGCCTCGCTCCTGGCCACCGTCCAGCGGCTCGGCGGGCGGCTCGACGGGCTCCGCCTGCGGGCCCGCAACGCGATCCCGCACGGGCGCGGGCTGGGGTCCTCCGCCGCCGCGGTGGTCGCCGGGGTGCTCGCCGGTCGGGCGCTGGTTCCTGAGGCCAGCCCGACCGAGGCCGACCTGCTCGACCTGGCCGCCGGGTTGGAGGGACACCCCGACAATGTGGCGTCCTGCCTGCTGGGCGGGCTGACCCTGGCCTGGGCGGACTCGGCCGGTCACTTCCGGGCCGTGCGGCTGGAGGCGCATACCGAGCTTCGGCCAGTGCTCTTCGTCCCGCCGGATCGGCTGGCCACCGAGACCGCCCGCAGCCTGCTCCCGGCCACCGTGGCACACGCCGCCGCGACCGCGAACGCCGGCCGGGCGGCACTGCTGGTGCACGCTCTGACCGCGGCCCCCGACCTGCTGTTGGAAGGCACCGCCGACCAGCTGCATCAGGACTACCGCGAACCGGCGATGCCGGCGAGCCTGGTCCTGGTCGGCCGGCTGCGGGCGGCCGGCGTACCGGCGGTGGTCTCGGGTGCGGGACCGTCGGTGCTGGCGCTGGGCGCGGGTCGCGCTACCCCGGAGCTGGCGCCCTACTGCCCCGGCGGCTGGCGGCTCCTACCCCTCTCCGTGGACCGGCGCGGAGCGACGGTGCAGTGCGGCTGAGGCCTGTGTCGGCTGCGGCGCAGGGCAGCGGGAACACGCGGGACGGGACGTGTGTTGTGTGTCCGTCGGGCACCGTCTAGGCTTGGCCCGTCAGCCGCCCCCAGGGGGGCGTGCCACGCGAGGATCTCGATGTCGGTCTAGCAAAGACCGGTCGACCCTCTTCCCGGTACCAGATGTGCGGCTCTGCAGTAGGCCATCGGCCCACGACAGTGACCCACGGCGGCAGCTCATGGCTGCCAACGTGATCCGCACCTGTCCACCCTGGCCGGCTTCGCTCCACCGCGTCCCGCAGCAGATGCTCCGGGACTCGCAGGGAAGGACCCGCACACTTGAGCGATACCACTGAACTCCTGCTCACCGCCGCCGGTGAGCCTTCTGCCGCACCCGAGGGGGACGTCGCGGCTCGGCCGCGTCGCCGCAGCGCCGGTCTGTCGGGCATGGTTCTGCCCGAACTCGTGCAACTGGCCGGGACGCTGGGCATCAGCGGCACCAGCAAGATGCGCAAGAACGATCTGATCGCCGCCATCCAGCAGCGACAGAACGGATCCGCGCCGGCCTCCGCGGCCTCCGCCGGCATCACGCCGCCGTCCGACAGCGCTGCGTCCGATGCGGCGCTGTCCATCGGAACAACTCCGGCGGCTGACGTGGCCGAGGCCGACGGCGTACGCCGCCGTCGTGGCGCCTCCCGACCCGCCGGCTCGCCGACCGGTGCTGCGCCGCCCGCCGAGGCCCCCAGGGG
>JACCSC010000261.1 GCA_013813215.1 Geodermatophilaceae bacterium
CCAGGCAGGTCGAAGAACGCGATCGCGTTGCCGTGGCCGCAGTCGAAGAAGAAGTGGGTCGACCCGGGCAGGTCGCGGTTCTCGAAGACCTCGGTCAGCGGGAACTCCAGCACGTCCTGGTAGAAGCGCACCGTGCGCTCGACGTCGGCGGAGATCAGGGCCACGTGGTGGACGCCGCGGGCGCTGGACGGCGATCGGGCCGGCTTGTCCCGGAGGTACGTCGCGACGATCCGCCCGCGGTCAGCGGCCAGTGCTTCCAGGTCGATGGTCATCCGGCCTCCCGCGACGGATGGGAAACTGTCGGTCGGACGTTACAGACTCCGCACCACCCCGTCCCCCGAAGGAGTGCCGATCGCGTGAGCGATGGACCACTGATCGTCCAGTCCGACAAGACGCTCCTGCTGGAGGTCGACCACGCCCAGGCGCAGGAGTGCCGGATGGCCATCGCGCCGTTCGCCGAGTTGGAGCGCTCCCCCGAGCACGTGCACACCTACCGGCTCACGCCACTGGGCCTGTGGAACGCGCGCGCCGCGGGGCACGACGCCGAGCAGGTCGTCGACGCGCTCGTCCGGTTCAGCCGGTACGCCGTACCGCACGCACTGCTCATCGACGTCGCCGACACCATGGACCGCTACGGGCGCCTGCAGCTGCTCAACGATCCCGCTCACGGCCTCGTTCTACACGCCCTGGACCGGGCGGTGCTCGAGGAAGTGCTACGGCAGAAGAAGATCGCGCCGATGCTCGGGGACCGGATCGATCCGGACACCGTGCTGGTGCATCCCAGCGAGCGCGGACGGCTCAAGCAGGCTTTGCTCAAGGTGGGGTGGCCGGCGGAGGACTTCGCCGGCTACGTCGACGGCGAGGCGCATCCCATCGAGCTCGACGAGTCCGAGTGGACGCTGCGCGACTATCAGCGCCAGGCGGTCGACGGGTTCTGGGCCGGCGGGTCCGGCGTCGTCGTCCTGCCCTGCGGTGCCGGCAAGACCCTGGTCGGAGCGGCGGCGATGGCCGAGGCCAAGGCGACGACGCTGATCCTGGTCACCAACACCGTCGCGGGCCGGCAGTGGAAGCGCGAGCTGATCGCCCGGACCTCGCTGACCGAGGAGGAGATCGGCGAGTACTCAGGCGAGCGCAAGCAGATCCGTCCAGTCACCATCGCGACGTACCAGGTGATGACCACCCGGCGGAAGGGCGAGTACCGCCACCTCGAGTTGTTCAGCGCCCGCGACTGGGGGCTGATCGTGTACGACGAGGTGCACCTGCTGCCCGCCCCGATCTTCCGGCTCACTGCCGACCTGCAGTCCCGGCGGCGGCTCGGGCTGACCGCGACCCTGATCCGCGAGGACGGACACGAGGGCGACGTGTTCAGCCTGATCGGGCCCAAGCGGTACGACGCCCCGTGGAAGGACATCGAGGCCCAGGGCTGGATCGCACCGGCGGACTGCACCGAGGTCCGGGTGACGCTCACCGACGCCGAGCGGATGGCCTACGCGGTGGCCGAGCCGGAGGGGCGCTACCGGGTCTGTGCCACGGCCCGGACGAAGCTGCCCGTCGTGCAGCAACTCGTGGAGCGCCACCGCGGCGAGCAGGTGCTGGTCATCGGCGCCTACCTCGACCAGCTCGGCGAGCTCGGCGAGGCCCTCGGCGTACCGATCATCCAGGGCTCGACGACTAACCGGGAGCGGGAGAAGCTCTACGCCGCGTTCCGTACCGGCGAGATCCCGACCCTTGTCGTGTCCAAGGTGGCGAACTTCTCGATCGACCTGCCAGAGGCCTCGGTCGCGATCCAGGTATCGGGCACGTTCGGGTCGCGGCAGGAGGAGGCGCAGCGGCTCGGCCGGGTGCTGCGGCCCAAGGCCGACGGCAAGCAGGCGCACTTCTACACCGTCGTCGCGCGGGACACCCTGGATCAGGACTACGCCGCGCACCGGCAGCGCTTCCTGGCCGAACAGGGCTACGCCTACACGATCGTCGACGCCGACGACGTCCTCGGCCCGTCCCTGCCCGAAGCGGGCTGATGAGATGATGTCTCAAGGTAAGAGGTAGGAGATTGTCCCCTCAGGTAGCTTGGTTACTATTGTTGGCGATGCTGGGGGTTCAATTGGCTACGACTGGCGTTTAGCGGCAAGTAAGAACTCCTTCTATCTCAAGCCACGTTACGCGCCGCCCTCTGGGACGGGCCTCCGCGGCCCAGACCTTGACCACGCTCGGCCCGGTTTCAAGGTAGACATTGACCAGTCTGCACTGCCGACGGCAACCGCAAGCGGGGGAGCTCAGATACTGGATCCCCTCCTATTTCGGATCTGTTCGTCAGTGATGGTGAAGCCTCCTGGCCAGACGAGAGCGCTGCTCGAGCCGTCAATGCGTGTTTCGGACCGCTCCAGAATCAACCCGGTCAGACTCTGACCGGATTGGCGTTCCATCGGCGCGAAGACGACCAGCCAACCCCCGACGGCGTAACGACCCAGAGCCAAGAGGGCCTGGCCGACGCAGTCAGGATAGTCGGAGCTTCAGTACGCGAGGATCTGCTGTGGGTATGCGAGGGGCTCACTTCACAAGCTGCCTTCCGTGCGGCGGTCAATACCATGGATAACCGCATTGCAAACGCAACGGCGCAGACGCCTCACAGGCGCAACACCGCAAACCGTAAGCGTTATGATGGCGTCACGTCGTTTGACGGAAACCTGCACGTGAACGGGTCCACCAGATCCGGGCGCGTCCCA
>JACCSC010000316.1 GCA_013813215.1 Geodermatophilaceae bacterium
GGCCAACGGCACGCCGGCGGCGGCGTACGCGGCCAGCGGGTTGAGGGTGGCGGCGCGCCCGGCGCCCAGCCGCAGCGCGTACATGGCCTCCGGGCCGCCCCAGGCGGCGTCGAAGGCCGGTTGCACGCTGGCCAGCATGCCGAGTCGGGCCATGGAGCTTATGTGCTCAGGACGCGGCATCTCGGCGTGTTCGAGCCGGTGCCCGGCCGCCCGGACCGCGTCGAGGCCGAGCTCGGTGGCGACCAGCTCGACCGCCCGGACTACCTGGTCGATGGCGGCGTCACCGATGACGTGGAAGCCGGCCTGGATACCGGCCGCGGTGGCCTGCCGGACGTGGTCCGCGACGTGCTCGTCGGCGTAGCGCAGGTGGCCGCTGGTCGGCGCGTCGGTGTACGGCGTGCCGAGGGCCGCGGTGTGCGAGCCGAAGCTGCCGTCGCAGAACAGGTCCCCGCCCGCGCCGGCCAGGCCCAGGTCGGTCACCACGTCGAAGCCGCCCAGCTCACCCCAGTAGGCCAGGACCGCCGGGCCGGGCTCGGTGGCGGCGAGGTAGAGCAGGGCCTCCAGGTCGACCCGGCCGGCCACCTCCGGCCCGCTCATCTCCTGCAGGGAGCCGATGCCGAGCGCGGCCGCGCGGGCTCGGGTGGCCCGCTGGGCGACCCGTCGCTGGTCGCTCGTGATGCCGGCGTAGGCGGCCCGGCGTACGACGTGGTGCGCCTCCAGGCGGACGTGCCCGCCGTCGTCGAAGCCTTCCGCGGACCGGGCCTCCGGCGCCGCGGCCAGCAGGGCCGAGGAGACCACCGCGGAGTGCACGTCGACCCGGGCCAGGTAGACCGCGCCCCCGTACGCCGCCCGGTCAAGCTCCTGGCAGGTCGGGGGGCGCCGCTCGGGCCAGCCGGTGTCGTCCCAGCCGGTGCCGAGCACGACGCGGCCGCGGCCGCTGCGGGCGAAGGCCTCCACCCGGCCCAGCAGGTCGGCCAGCGAACGGCAGCCGCGCAGGTCCAGGCCGGTCAGGGCCAGCCCGGTCGCAGTGGCGTGCACATGCGCGTCCACGAACGCCGGCGTGGTGACGACTTTGCCCTCCTGGCGATGGTCGACGCGCCCGTGTTGTCCGGTTCGCGTCGACACGCGAGGGGCAAAGTCGGTCACAGCCGGGCCTCGAAGAGTCGCCGCACGCCGGGTTCCGCGCGCAGCACGTCCAGCGCGAACGCCGCATGCCCTGGGACGTAGCCGTTGCCGACCAGCATGGTCACGTCCGCCGCGAGTCCCTCGGCGCCCAGCGCGGCAGCGGCGAACGACGTGGCCATCGAGAAGAAGATCACCGTCCCGCCGTCGCGGGTGGCCAGGATGGCGCCGTGCTCACACCCGGGGACGTCGACGCAGACCACCGTGACGTCGACCGGTTCCCCCACCGCCGCGGCCAGTGCCACCGGGTCGCGGGCGTCGGCCCGCACGACGTCGGTGCAGACGCCGGCCGCGGTGAGTGCGCCCGCCTCCTGCTCGCTCGGCACGACGCCCACGGTGCGGCCGGCTCCGGCCCGCCGGGCGGCAGCCAGCGCGAGCGAGCCGGACTTGCCGGCGCCGCCGATCACCGCCACCGAGCAGCCGGGGGCGAGTCCGCGGACGATCCGGTCGGTCAGCGCCGGTGCACCGCAGACATCCATCACGGCCAGCGCCAGCTCGGCCGGAAGGTCGGGCGGTAGCACCGCGGCGATGGACCGGCCGAAGAGGATCGCGTGCCCGTCGCAGGGCACCTGCTCGCCGGCGCCGTCCCACTGCTGCAAGCCGTCGGAGATCCACAGCGGCGTCAGGGTGAGCGAGACCAGCGTGGCGATCTGGTCGCCGACCGACAGTCCTAGCGGGGAGGACGGCCCGACCGCATCGACCACGCCGACCAGCATGCCGCCCGAGCCGGTGACGGGATTCTGCATCTTGCCGCGGGTAGCCACGATGGAGAGGACAGCCTGGCGTACGGCGGCGCCGTCACCGCCGTACGCCTCGCACAGCTGTCGGAAGCTCGCCGCGTCGAGGTTGAGTCGCTGCACGCGGATGCGGACCTCGTCCTCGTACAGTTCGGGGCGGGGATCAAGGCGCTCCGCGGCCTGCGGCAGCACCCCGGTCGGTTCGAGCACGCGATGCAGCCCGATCGGCGAGCTGGTGGCGCAGTTCGTCAACGTCGCAGCCCTTTCCACCGAAGATTCCACGGCCGGATCCTGGTTCGCCGGATGTTTCTCCCGTACCCTGGCTCGAATACCCTACCGCGCGGAGGAAGTGAGCATGTCCGACCAGCCCTACGTCTACCGTCGCCGGGAACTCGTCGAGCCCGACTGGCGGCGACTGCCCGGCTTCGCCGACGCGACCGCCGAGCAGTGGGCCGACGCGCAATGGCAACGGGTCAACTGCGTGAAGAACCTGCGCCAGCTGCGTGGGGTCTACGGCGACCTGCTGTCCGAGGACTTCTACGCCGACGTCGAGCGCGACCAGGCCGAGCGGGCCACGATGTCGCTGCTGCTGCCGCCGCAGATGCTCAACACCGTGGTGCCGACCGAGGTGCCGTCGACGGAGGCCATGCTGGCCGACCCGGTGCGCCGCTACATGCTGCCGGTCTTCTCCGACCGGGCGACGGACTGGCCGAGCCACCCGCACTCGTCGCGGGATTCGCTGCACGAGGCGGAGATGTGGGCCACCGAAGGGCTGACCCACCGGTACCCCACCAAGGTGCTGGCCGAGATGTTGCCGACCTGCCCGCAGTACTGCGGGCATTGCACCCGGATGGACCTGGTCGGCAACTCCACGCCGCTCGTGCAGAAGCACAAGTTCGAGCTCAAGCCGGTCAGCCGGCACGACGCGATGATCGACTACCTCCGGCGTACGCCCGGAGTCCGGGACGTCGTGGTCTCCGGCGGCGACGTGGGCAACATGCCGTTCAAGAACCTGGAATCCTTCGTCGCGCGGTTGCTCGAGATCGACACGATCCGCGACATCCGGTTGGCGACCAAGGCGCTGATGGGCCTGCCGCAGCACTGGACCGCTCCTGACGTCGTCGAGGGCATGGGCCGGTTGGCGACGACCGCGCGCTCGCGCGGCGTCGCGTTGGCCATCCACACCCACGTCAACGCCGCCCAGTCGGTGACCCCGTCGGTGGCCTTGGCCGCCCGGGCCATGATCGAGGCCGGCGTTCGGGACGTGCGCAACCAGG
Source organism: Geodermatophilaceae bacterium (assembly GCA_013813215.1). GTDB lineage: Bacteria > Actinomycetota > Actinomycetes > Mycobacteriales > Geodermatophilaceae > JACCSC01. The sequence continues at coordinate 3,197 of JACCSC010000316.1, forward strand.
GGGTGCTGCTCAAGGGCGTGAACACCACCCCGGAGCAGCTGCTCGACCTGTGCTTCGCGTTGCAGGACGAGGCCGGGATCCTGCCCTACTACTTCTACCTCTGCGACATGATCCCGAACGCCGAGCACTGGCGGATCTCCGTCGGCCAGGCGCAGGACCTGCAGCACTCGATCATGGGCTACCTGCCCGGGTTCGCGACGCCGCGGATCGTCTGCGACGTGCCCTACGTCGGCAAGCGCTGGGTGCACCAGCTCGAGGAGTACGACCGGGAGCGCGGGATCTCCTACTGGACGAAGAACTACCGCACCGGCATCGAGCTGCGCGACCCCGATGCGCTCTCGCGGCGCTACGAGTACTACGACCCGATCCAGTCGTTGCCCCCGTCCGGTCAGGCCTGGTGGCGTGAGCACGCCGGGACCGAGGCGGCACTGGATCGGGCGCACGAGGCGGCCAGGGCCTCGCAGGAGGCGTCCGCGGCACTCGTCTCCGCCTAGGACCGCCGTGAACAATGGGCAGGCCCCAAGGGTCCGGGATCCTCACTGCCCTCTGCGTTCGGGCGATCCACGGGAGTGGGCAGTTGGGGCCGGTTCGAGTGGCGTGTCGTTGTCGTCCGCGCCGACTTTCGCAGCCCGCGGGGTTGACTCGGGATGCGTCTCGCGCTGACCCGGCGTTTCGGCGGCGGTCGAAACGTGTCAGCTGGAACTCTCTCGACCAGAGGTTGGGGGTGCCCCACGATGGTGTCGTGCGCGCCGTCCTACTGGCGATGGAATGCCCGAAAGACGACCTGGCCGGAAACCTGCGACGGCATCTCGACGAGATCGCGTACGCCGAGTTCGTTCAGGCCGATCTGCTCGTCTGCCCCGAGTTCTCGCTGACCGGCGGCGTGGATCCAGCGGCCGAGCCGACGCGGGCGATCACGCTCGAGCACGAAGCGGTTCGCACGCTCGTGGCCGCCACGGCTTCGGTGGCCGTCGTGTTCGGCCTCGCCGAGTCGGGCGGGCCCTTCATCGCGCAGGTCGTCGCCGCCGGCCTCGAGGTGGTCGCGATCCAGCGCAAGCGGTACCTGGGCGAGGGCGAGGAGGGCTACGCCATCGGTACGACGACCGCCACCGTCGATGTCGCCGGGCGGCGCTGCGGCATCGTGATCTGCGCCGAGGCCGGTCAGCCGTGGACCTGGGACGCCTGCGCCGAGGCAGGGGCGGACGTGATCCTGTGCTGCTCAGCGCCTGGGCTGTCCGGAAGGCGGACCGACGAGGCAGGCTGGCGGGCGGGGCTGTCCTGGTGGGAGTCCTGCGGGCTGGCCGACGCCCGCCACCACGCGCGCGGCCTCGGGCTGCCGGTCCTGATGTCCACCCAGGCCGGGAGCACGGCTGACGAGGACTTTCCCGGCCTGGCTGCCGCCATCGACGCCAACGGGCACGTGCTGGACCGTACGGTGGACTGGCGGCCCGGCCGGCTCGTCGTCGATCTCTGAAGCGTGCCGCCGGCTGTCCTGCGTGGCCAGGCTAGAACGAGTGGTGAACGGCCTCGACGTTGTTGCCGTCGGCATCGCGTAGGAACACGCCGTAGTAACCGGGGTGGTACTCGGGCCAGACCCGCGGTGCATGCAGGATCGTCACCCCGGCGGCGACAGCGGCTTCGTGCACGGCGTCGACCGCGGCCCGATCGGGAGCGGTCAGGGCGAGGTGGACTTCGCGAGCCGGGCGATCGGTCTCGGCCGGCCCCAGCCACAGGTGGGGGAAGCCCTCCGGGCCGGCCAGCCCGACAACGAGGCCGTCCGGGCGGGAATAGCGCATCGCCTCGCGGACGCCGAGCGCAGCGAAGACCGAGGTGTAGAAGGCGGTCGCGGCGTCGACGTCGGCGACCTGCAGCGCAAGGTGGTCGAGCACGGCAGCAGGATAGGCCGAAGTGGCAATCCGACCTCACCCGGATGCTGCCCTGGGAGCCTCGACGCGGACTGCGGCCCGGCCTGGACGAGACCAGCCGCGCGGAGCGCTCCCCGGAAGGTCGCCGTCCTCGCCAGCGTCCGCAAGCTCGTGAGCCCTCACCCGGATGGCCACGGGACAGCCAGCGGGTCCGCACCCAGACGGTGATCTGGTCCGCCGCCGGAGAACCGCAGAGATGACGTGCGCTATGGCGCCATCGAGCCGAGCGTGAATGCGAGCAGGAAGCCGGCCACCGTCGCCAGCGCCACCCACGGTCCGCCGTCCCGATAGGCGCGGGGGAACAGCGTGGTGCACAGCGCCGCGAGGACGGCGCCGCCGGCGAAAGCGAGGATCACCGACAGCGCGGACTCGTCCACGTCCGCGAGCAGGAGGCTGCCGGCGACGATGGCGATTCCGAGCACGACGGCGGCGCCACACCAGGTGACGAGGGCGAACCGCACCGACCGGCCGTTGTCGCACATGCTCCGTGCGCCCACCAACGCCTCTGGAACGTTCGACACGAAGATGGCGACCAGCAGCGCCACCGAGCCGGCGCCGGCGGCCAGCGTCGTGCCCAGGGCAAGGTTCTCCGGGATCCCGTCCAGGAGGACTCCGGCCAGCAGGACGATGCCGGAAGCGCTGCGCCCGGCGGCCGTCGCCTGCCGATCGAGCCACACGTCCAGCATCACGTACACGAGCGCGCCGGCGGCCAGCCCCGCTGCGGAGACGATCGGACCACCCTGGACGAAGGACTCCTCGAACAGTTCGAAAGCCAGCGCTGCGACCAGCGCTCCGCTGGCGAAGGCGAGCAGCGCCGCGAGAACGCGAACTGGCGGCATCGATCGCATACCGATGACCGCCCCGAGCGCGAGTCCAGCCGAGGCGACGACTGCGAAGAGCAAGGACTGCATGCGTACGCCGCCGCCCGATCAGGCTCCCTGGCCCAGGTTGCGCATCAACCCGCCGTCCATGACGTACGTCGCACCCGTGACGTAGTCCGCGTCGCTGGAGGCGAGGAACACCGCCAGCCTGGCGATCTCCCCGGGCTGCGCCGCCCGCTTCCAGGGAATGCTTTGCACCTGCTCCTCCAGCAGCTTCGGATCGTCGATCGCCGGCTGGTTGAACGGCGTGAGGACCATCCCCGGCGCAAGGCTGTTGACGTTGATCTTTAGTGGTGCCAGTTCCAGGGTGAGCGTGCGGGTCAGCATCCGGACGGCGCCCTTGGCGCAGTCATAGTCCGCACCGCCGGCGTTGGGGATGTCCTCGTGCACCGACGTCACGTTGATGATCTTTCCCTCGCCGCCGGCGGCCTTGCGCAGTCGCACGAAGCGGCGGCAGCAGAAGAACGGCCCGTACACGTTGGTGCGGATCGCGCGATCCCAGGTCGCTGTGTCGAGGTCGGCCACTTCCTTGCCTGAGGCGTCGACACCGGCGTTGTTCATCAGGATGTCCAGGGTGCCGAAGGCCTGCACGGCCTGGTCGAACATCGACTCGACCTGCGTTTCGTCGCTGATGTCGGCCTGTACCACGACGGCCCGCCGGCCGGACTCCTCCACCTGCGAGCGGGTGTGCTCGGCCCCGTCGACGTCGTCCAGATAGTGGACGACGACATCCGCGCCCTCCTTCGCGAACTCGATCGCCGTGGCCTGCCCGATGCCGGAGTCCGAACCGGTGATCAGCGCGACCTTGCCCTCTAGTCGTCCGGTTGCCATGTGCTCCTCGCTTCTGCTCCGTTGTCGATGGACCGAGTGGCCTCGGTGATTCGCCAGGCCGCGTTGATGAGCCCGACGTGGGAAAATGCCTGCGGGTAGTTGCCCAGCAGTTCCCTCGTGTCCGGATCGGCCTCCTCGGCCAACAGCCCGAGATCGTTGGCATAGCCGGTTGCCCGGTGGAACCATTCGGTGGCGCGCTCGACCTCGCCGGCCAGCGCCAGGCACTCGACGAGCCAGAAGGTGCAAATCAGGAAGCCGCTCGGGTCGCTCGGCCAGCGGCGTACCAGCCCGCCCGAAGCCAACTCCCGCTCGACCGCCTCGATCGTGGCATGCATCCGCTCGTCGGTCGCCGGGAGGAAGCCGACGATCGGCAGCAGCAGCACGGAGGCGTCCAGATCGTCGGAGCCGAAGGCGCCGGTGTAGGCGCCGGCCTCCGCGCTCCACGCTTGATCGAGGACCGCTGCGCGTACCTCGTCCCGCGCGTTCGCCCACCGCGTCGGGTCGATGTCCGGCCCCAGTCGGGGTGCCAGCAGAACCGCGCGATCCAGGGCGACCCAACACATCACCTTCGACGACACGTACTGGCGGCGCTGGTCGCGTGCCTCCCACATCCCCGCGTCCGGCTCGTTCCAACCGTCGCAGGCTCGATCGGCCAGCGTCACCAGCATCTGCCGGACCGGGCCGTCGAAGTCACCCACGGCGTCCCGCAACAGGTGCGCCGCATCCAGCACTTCACCGAGAACGTCCAGCTGTTCCTGCTGCCACGCCTCGTTGCCCACCCGCACCGGCCGACTGTCCCGGTAGCCAGACAGGTGCTCGAGAACGTGCTCGGTGAGGTCGCGTTCGCCCTCGACGCCGTACATGATCTGCATGAGTTCGTCGCCGATCTGGCCGGCGGCGGTGGAGAACCAGTCGAAGAGGCGGCCCGGCTCGTCCGGGCAGGCCGCGATCCACAGCGACCGGATGGTGAGGCTGAGGTCCCGGAGCCAGGCGAAGCGGTAGTCGAAGTTGAGTTCGCCCCCCAGCCGTTCGGGCAGCGACGTCGTGGCCGCGGCGACGATGGCGCCGGACGGCCGGTAGGTGAGTCCCTGGAGCACCAGGGAGCTGCGCCGCACCTCGGCCGGGAAGCGCCCCTCGTAGCCGGTGTGCAGGGTCGCCCAGGACTCCCACGCCTGCACTGTGTCCTCGATCGTCGCGCCGCTGGGCGCGGGCGCCTGACCGAAGGAGCCCGAAAAGGCCAGCTGCAGCGCGACCGTCTCCCCCGCCGACACCCGGAAGGTCGCTTCCGCGGCACCGTCCCGGCAGGTCTGCGGGACCGGGCCGGTCAGCACGAGCCGGACCGGTCCTCCGCGCGCCTCGATCCCCCCCTCGACCGCCCGAAGGTGCGGCTGCGTCCGCCCGTACTCCGGCCGCGGCACCATCGAGCTGACCATGTCCACCACCCCGCGGCGACCCTGCAGCGTTCGCAGCAGCACCAGGGGGCTGACCAGACCGATGTCGTGACCCCGGGCGCCCGGTGCCAATGCCAGTGCGTCGGTGACCGACACTTCGCCGGCCGCGGTGCGGAACACCGTGCGCAGCACCAGGCTGTCGCCGACGTACTGCCGTTCGGTCTGGAAGTCCTCCGCCGGATGGATCGCCCAGTGCCCCGCGTCCGGGTCCAGTAGCCGGCCGAACACTGACGGGGAGTCGAACCGCGGAAGGCACCACCAGTCCACCGAGCCGTCGCGGCTTACGAGCGCCGCGCTGTGACAGTCGGAGAGGAACCCGAAATCGGCGATGGGCGGTTGGTGCGGCCGGTGCGCAGGAGCGAAGTCCGAGGCGGGCACACCTCAAGGCTAGCCAGGCAGCGTTCCCGAGGGCTGACAGTGTGCGGCTCCGTAACAGGTCTGTAAGCCAGGTCGGTCAGCCGGGGCCGCGGGCGTCGGGGGCGTCCAGGGCCGCCGCCTCGGCCGGCGTCGGCGCCGTACCGCCGAGGTGCGCCGGCTTCCACCACAGCTCACCGGGGCGGTCGGGACCGTCCGGGTAGTCGGCGAGCACCTCGTCGACCAGTTCGGCGATCCGGGCGTGCAGCCGCAGGGTCAACGCGCCGGCCTTCTCCCCCGGCAGCGGGACGATCGGCTCGCCGACCCGGATCATCACCGCCCGCCGCCGGCGCAGGCTCCAGTGCTTGTCCTTGGTGAAGATCCGGTGACCGCCCCAGGTCACCATGGGGAGGAGCGGGACGCCGGCCTGCTGGGCGAGCCGCGCGGCGCCGAGCTTGAAGGTCCGCGGCATGAAGGAGCGGCTGATCGTCGCCTCGGGGAACAACCCGACGACCTCGCCTGACTGCAGCGCCTTGACCGAGAGCGTGAAGGCCTGCGCCCCCGCGTCCCGGTCGACCGGAATGTGGTGCATGCCCCGCATCAGCGGTCCGGCGATCCGGTGCCGGAAGATCGCGTCCTTGGCCATGAACCTGACCAGCCGGCCGGCCGGCTGCGCGGCGAATCCGCAGATCATGAAGTCCAGGTAGCTCACATGGTTGCTCGCCAGCACCGCCCCCCCGGTGCGTGGGATGTGCTCCGTGCCCGAGACGTGCCACCGGATGCCGAGCAGCCGGAAGAACAGCCGGGCGGCGGCGATCACCCGCGGATACAGCCGGTCCGTCGTCGGGGATTCCGGTGACCCGGCCTGCTCAGCCAACCGGCCGGTCCTCGTACGGGATCGACAGGACGACCGTCGTGTGGGTGGCGACGTTCGCCGCCGCACGGATGTCCTGCAGCAGCACCTCGAGGGCGGCGGGGGTGGCCACCCGCACCTTGAGGATGTAGCTCTCCACCCCGGCCACGGAGTAACAGGCCTCGATCGCGCTCAGGTGGGCCAGCCGCTCGGGGGCGTCGTCCGGCGCTGAGGTGTCGTTGGGATGGATCGACACGAACGCCGTCAGCGGTAGGCCGAGCGTCTCGTGGTCGATGCGGGCGGCGTACCCGCGAATCACGCCGCGCTGCTCCAGCCGGCGAACCCGCTGGTGCACCGCCGAGACCGACAGGCCCACCCGTTCGGCGAGGTCGGTGTAGCTGATCCGACCGTCCTCGCCCAGCACCCGCACGATCTGCCGGTCGGTGTCCTCCACTGCTGCTCCCGCCGCGTGCGCTTCGCGCACCGCTCGCTCCGCTCCTCGCTGCGCTGCGATGCTCACTCGCTCGCGGCTCACGAGGCCGCCAGCACGCGGAGGCCGCGGTCCACGAGGTTCAAGACCTCGGCCCCGTCGGCCGTGCAGACCACGATGTCCTCGATCCGCGCGCCATGCCGGCCCGGCAAGTAGATCCCCGGCTCGATGGAGAACGCCATCCCCTCGCGCAGGGGCTCGGCGTTGCCGGCCACGATGTAGGGCTCCTCGTGGCCCTCCAGACCGATCCCGTGGCCGGTGCGGTGGATGAAGAACTCGCCGTACCCGCCGGCCGCGATGACGTCCCGCGCCGCCGCGTCGACCTCGTGCGGCGTGACCCCCGGCGCGACGGCGGCGGTGGCGGCCTGCTGGGCCGCGAGCAGTACGGCGTAGTACTCAGCGACCTCGGCCGGGGCCCGACCCCCGCAGACGTAGGTCCGCGTGTTGTCCGAGCAGTAGCCCTCGGCGGTGGTGCCGCCGATGTCCACGACCACGACGTCGCCGTACTCGATCCTCCGATCGGACAGCTCGTGGTGCGGGCTGGCGCCGTTCGGGCCGGAGCCGACGATCGTGAAGTCGGCGCTGACATGGCCCTCGGCCAGGATCGCGGCCGCGATGTCGCGGCCGACCTCGCGCTCGGTCCGCTCGGGGCGCAGCCACTCCCCCATCCGCGCGTGCACCCGGTCGATCGCCTGCCCCGCCCGGCGCAACGCCTCCACCTCGGCCGGCGACTTGTGCATCCGCATCTCGCGCAGCACCGGCCCGGCCAGCCCCAGGTCGACGTCCTCCAGCGCGTCCTGCAGCCGGAGCACCTGCTCGGCCCAGGCCCGGTTGCCGACGGCGACGCGCTGAGCGGCCCGGCCGAGCGCCGAGTGCAGGTGGGCGGCGACGACGGCGTACGGGTCGTCGGTCTCGGCCCACCCGACCACGTCCAGACCGAGCGCGGCGGCCGGCGAGGCGGTGACCATGGGCCGTTCGAGGACGGGTACGACGAGCAGCGGGTCGCCCTGCGCGGGCAGCACGAGGCAGGTCAGCCGCTCGGTGGCGTGGGCGTGGTAGCCGGTGAGATAGCGCAGGTCCGCCCCGGGAGTGAGCAGCAGGGCATCGATCCCGGCCTCGCGCGCCGCCTTCTGCGCGGTGGCCAGCCGGTCCGCCGGATAGAGGGTCACGAACGCCGAGCCTAGCCACGCCGGCGGGCTGGCAGGCTGAGGCCCATGAGCGTGATGCTGCTCGACGCGGCCAGCATGTACTTCCGCGCCTATTTCGGCGTACCGGAGAGCATGACGGCGCCGGACGGGACGCCGGTCAACGCCATCCGGGGCTTCCTGGACATGACGGCCCGACTCGTGGCGAGCCGCAAGCCCACCGACCTCGTCGCCTGCCTGGACCTGGACTGGCGCCCGGGCTTCCGGGTCGAAGCGATCCCCTCCTACAAGCAGCACCGGCTGGCGCCCGGCTCGAAGCTCAGCGAGGAAACGCCGGAGACGCTGGCGCCGCAGGTCCCGATCCTGCTCGACGTGCTGGCCGCGATCGGCATCACCACTGCCGGCGAGGTGGGCTTCGAGGCCGACGACGTGATCGGCACGCTGGCGCACCGGGCGAAGGGCCAGGTCGAGGTGGTGACCGGGGATCGCGACCTGTTCCAACTCGCGCGCGACGAGCCGCCGATCCGCATCCTCTACATCGCCCGGTCGGTGGCCAAGCTGGAGGTCTTGGGGCCCGCGGAGGTGGCCGCGAAGTACGGCATCCCCGGTACGGCGTACGCCGACTATGCGGCCTTGCGGGGTGATCCCAGCGACGGGCTGCCCGGGGTGCCCGGGGTCGGTGACAAGACCGCGGCCGCGCTGATCACTACGTACGGCAGCCTCGAGCGGCTGCTGGCCTCGCTGGATGCCACGGCGGAGACCCGGACGCTGTCCGGGGTGTCACCGTCGGTCCGGGCCAAGCTCCGGGCTGCCCGCGGCTACCTCGATGTGGCCCCGACGGTGGTGCAGGTCAGGCGTGACCTGCCGCTGCCCGAGCCGCGCAGCGCGCTGCCCGCCGCCCCCGCGGACCCGGAGGCGCTGGTCGAGCTGTGCGACCGCTGGGGCCTGGACAGCAGCGTCGGGCGGCTGCTGCAGGCCTGCCGCGCCGTGCACGACGCAGCCGGCTGAGCTGCGCCTACGACTCCGACCAGGTGTAGTCGCCGTCGTCGCTGGTGACCTCGACGTCGATCTGGATGTCGTCGCCCTCGTCGGTGGTTCCGTCGCAGGTGAAGGACGCACCCACGGCGACCTCCTCGCCGGCCGGGCACTGGACGTCGATGCCGAGGTCGAACTCGTCCTCGTACTGCTGGGCGATGGAGTCGGCCACGGCCTGCTCGTCGAAGACGTTGGCGCCCAGGCCCAGCGGCGAGCCGGGCAGGATCAGGAGCAGCGCGACCACGAGGACGACGAGCAGCGCGACGATGCCGGCCACCAGCGGGGCCTTGCTCTTCTTCTGCTGACCGGCTCCGCCGCCCGACCAGTCCGGTTGCCCATAGGGCTGGCCGTAGCCCGGGGCGGCGGGCGGCTGCTGACCGTACGCCGGCTGCCCGTACGCGGGGGTCGCCGGGGGTGGCTGGCCATAGTTCGGTGCCGCGGGCTGGCCGTAGGTCGGTGCCGCAGGCTGGCCGTAACCGGGCTGGCCGTAGCCGGGCGCGGCGGGCGGCTGCTGGCCATAGGACGGGCTGCTGAACTGCTGGGTCGGCGGCGACTCGCTGCCGTAGGAGGGCTGCTGCTGGCCGTAGCCGGGCTGGCTGCCGCCGTACGGGGAGGACCCGGATGAACCCGGTGAGGTACCGGAACCCTGGCCGTACGGATACGGCGGGTTCGGCTGCTGCCCGTAGGGGTTCTGCCCCTCGCCACCCGACGGAGGTGTGCTCATCTGGGACTCCCGAGCTCGATGTGCGCTGACGCTGCCCGCTTCCGCGCACGCAGCGTGTGCATTGTGCCATCGCCCGGGGGGCTCGCCCGCCGGGGACCCCCCAAAGAACAAAGAACATTGTGGCGCCGCGCGCCCACACATCCCTGGCATCCAGCGGGCTGCGCCCCGCGGATGCTCAGGACACGCCGGTGTAGGCGACCACGCCGCGGCGTACGGCGGCGATGGCCGCGCGCGCCGTGCCGGCGAGCGGGCTGTCGGTCTTCGCCATCTGGTCCAGCAGGTCCAGCACCTGGCGGCACCAGCGGACGAAATCGCCGGCGGCCAGCGTCTGGCCCTGCTCGGCCAGCCCGCGCAGCACCCGGTCGAGGTCCTCGCCACGGGCCCAGCGGTGCACCGGCCAGCAGAACCCGAGGTCCGGCTCACGGGTCAGCTCCAACCGGTGCTCACCCTCGGCTCCGGACAGCCGGCCCCAGATCCGTACGGTCGCCGCCAGCGCCTCGCGGACCTGACCCTCGGGCATCCGCGGTGAGCCGGGTTCGGCCCCTCGCGATTCGAAGAGCACCGCGGAGACGACAGCGGCCAGCCCGGCGGCGTCGAGGTCGTCCCACACCCCGGCCCGGAGGCACTCCGCGACGAGCAGGTCGCTCTCCGACCACAACCGAGCCAGCCGCCGCCCATCGGCTGTCACGTCGTCACCCGCCAGGTAGCCGTAGGAGTCCAGCAGCGCGCACACCCGGTCCAAGGCGCGGCTGATGGAGTGCGTCCGGGTCTGGACGCGGCGCTGCAGCGCCTCGGTCTCCCGTTCCAGGCGCAACCACCGCTCCCCCCAGCGGGCGTGCTGCTCGCGATCCGGGCAGGCGTGGCAGGGGTGGGCGCGCATCGCCGCCCGAAGTCCGACCAGCTCGGAGTCGTCGGCGGCCGCCGCCCGTTCGCGGCGCGGTCCCAGACCCTCCCCGACCCGCGCGTTGCGCAGCGTCGTGGCCAGGTCGCGGCGGGCGTGCGGCGAGCGGTGGTTGAAGTGCTTCGGTACGGCGATGCGGGTCAGCGAGCGCACCGGCGCGGGGAAGTCCGCTGCGCTGACCCGACCGGCCCACTTCTGCTCGGTCAGCACCAGCGGGCGCGGCTCACGCAGTGCGTCCAGCCCGGGGTCGAGCACCACGGCCAGCCCCTGCCGGCGCCCGGCCGGGATCCGGATCACATCGCCGGTCCGCAGCGCGGTCAGCGACTCCAGGGCGCGTGATCGCCGCCGGGTCGCGCCCTCCCGAGCCAGCAGCGACTCGCGCTGGGCGATGTCGCGGCGCAGTACGGCGTACGCGGCGAAATCGCCCCGGTCGCACCGCATCTGCTCGGCGTACCCGGCCATCACCTCGGTGTTGCGCTGGACCTGGCGGGCCAGCCCGACGACGGCGCGGTCGGCCTGGAACTGCGCGAAGGAGGACTCCAGCAGCGTGCGCGCGGCCGCCCGCCCGAGCTGACCGACCAGGTTGACGGCCATGTTGTACGACGGGCGGAACGACGAGCGCAGGGGGTAGGTCCGGGTCGAGGCCAGCCCGGCGACCCGGCCGGGGTCCACCCCGGGGGACCAGGCCACGACCGCGTGTCCCTCGATGTCGATGCCGCGCCGGCCGGCCCGGCCGGTGAGCTGCGTGTACTCCCCGGCCGTGATGTCGGCGTGCGTCTCGCCGTTGAACTTGACCAGCCGTTCCAGGACCACGGACCGGGCCGGCATGTTGATCCCTAGGGCCAGCGTCTCGGTGGCGAACACGACCTTTACCAGCCCGGCGGCGAACAGCTCCTCGACGGTCTCCTTGAACGTCGGGATCAGCCCCGCGTGGTGGGCGGCGATGCCGCGCTCGAGCCCGTCCAGCCAGTCCCAGTAGCCCAGGACGTCCAGGTCCTCCTCGGCGAGCACGGCACACCGCTCCTGCACCAGGGCCCGTACCTCCTGGCGCTCCTCGGCGTCGTTCAGCCGGAGCCCGGAGGCGAGGCACTGGCCGACGGCGGCCTGGCACCCGGCCCGGCTGAAGACGAAGAAGATCGCCGGCAGCAGGCCCTCGTGGTCCAGTCGCGCGACGACGTCCGGGCGGGGTGTCGGCCGCCACCGGGCCGGCCGGCCCCCGCGGCGTTCGGTCCGCCAGGGCGCTTCCAGCCGCCGCTCCGCCTCGCGGGCTTGGCGGACGAGTTGCGGGTTGACGTCGCGCACGCCGTGCCGCTCGAACAGGTCGAACATCCGGGTGCCGACGATCATGTGCTGCCACAGCGGGACCGGGCGCTCCTCGCTGACCACGACCGCGGTGTCCCCGCGGACTGTCACCAGCCAGTCGGCGAACTCCTCGGCGTTGCTGACCGTGGCGGACAGGGAGATCAGCGTGACCGAGGCCGGCAGGTGGATGATCACCTCCTCCCAGACCGCCCCGCGGAACCGGTCGGCCAGATAGTGCACCTCGTCCATCACCACGTAGCCGAGCCCGGTCAGCGCCGACGAGCCGGCGTAGAGCATGTTGCGCAGCACCTCCGTGGTCATCACCACCACCGGGGCGTCGCCGTTGATGGCGTTGTCGCCGGTGAGCAGGCCGACGTTCGTCGCGCCGTGCCGCGCCCGCAGGTCGGCGTACTTCTGGTTGGACAGGGCCTTGATGGGTGTCGTGTAGAAGCACTTGCGACCCATGGTCAGGGCCAGCGCGACGGCGAACTCGCCGACCACCGTCTTGCCGGCTCCGGTGGGAGCGGCCACGAGGACGCCGGAGCCGTCCTCCAGCGCCTCGCAGGCTTGGACCTGGAAGTCGTCCAGGACGAACTCCAGGTCGGCGCGGAACTCGGCCAGCTGCGGGTAGCTCCCCCGCCGGCGGGCCGCGGCGTACCGCTCGGCGGGGCTGCTCACCGACCCAGGCTAGAGCGGTACGACGACCCGCAGCGCGTCCGGCCGGATCGACACGTGTACCGGCAGCGGACCGAGGGGTTCACCGTCGGCGTAGGCGATGAGCCCGTGGCCGCTCAGCCGCACTGCGCCCGCGCGATACCGGCCGACCGCGGGGTGGTCGACGTGCCGGCCCGTGCGCAGCCTCGGCGCGACCCGCAGCAGTTCGCGCCGGCTCACCGGTCCGACGACCGTGAGGTCGAGCAGCCCGTCGGCCGGGTCGGCGTCCGGGCAGATCCGCAGGCCCCCGCCGTACATCCGCGTGTTACCGACGGCGACCAGGGTGACCAGGTGTTCGGACCGGACGCCGTCGAGGTCGAGGGTGAGCGGCGACGGGCGGAGCCGGGCCACCTCGGCGAGTACGGCGACGTCGTACCGGCGCGGTCCGCGCGGCCAGCGCAGGCCGTTGGCCCGGGCGGCGACGGCGGCGTCGAAGCCGGTGCACAGGACGGTGGCGAACGGCCGGTCCTCCGCCATCCCGAGATCGATCCGACGGGTCCGCCCGGCTGCGACCAGGTCGGCGGCGGCCAGCGGATCGGGGGGTACGCCGAGGTCGGCCGCGAGGTCGTTCCCGCTGCCGGCCGGGATGACGGCCAGGGCGGTCGGCGTACCGGCCAGGGCGGGCAGGACCCGGTGAACCGTTCCGTCGCCACCTACCACGACCAGCGTGTCGGCTCCCGCCGCCTGGGCTGCGTCCGTGACCCGCGTGACGTCCAGGCCCTGTTCGGCCAGCCGCCGCTCGACCCGCCGGCCCACGTCGGCGGCGCGCCCGCGCGCAGCCGTGGGGTTGACGAGCAGTACGACCGGGCCCACGGTCGGGGTCAGGTGATCGCGTCGTAACGCCGCTGGTCCTCGACCGGCTCTGCCTCGGCCGGCAGCTCCGACGGGCTGGCGTCCAGCGGGCTAGCCTCGTCGTCGTCGAGGTGGCCCCAACCCTCGGCAGCGTCCCGACGGGCTCGGCGCTTGTCGTTGATCCGGGCGAACTGGATGGCCCCCTCGAACAGGATGGCCATCGGGATCGCGAGCGCGAGCATCGTGAACGGGTCGGTCGTCGGGGTGATGAAGGCGGCCAGGACGAAGGTGAGGAAGAACAACCAGCGGCGGGACTTGCTCAGTACGGCGTAGCTGAGGATCCCTACCGAGTTCAGCATCACCCCGAGCAGCGGCACCTCGAAGGCGATGCCGAAGGCGAGCAGCAGCTGCATGACGAAGCCCAGATATTCGGTCGCACCGAGCACCGACTCGATGCCGTCCCCCGACAGGCTCAACAGCAGCTTCAGGCCGTTGGTCAAGGTGATGTAAGCCATGGCACAGCCGGCGGCGAAGAGCACCGTGGAGGCGGCGACGAAGATGAGCGCGTAGCGCCGCTCGTTCTGCTTGAGACCTGGCGTGATGAAGGCCCACAGTTGGTACAGCCACCAGGGGGCGGACACCACGAGCCCGGCGATGAGCGCGATCTTCAACCGCAGCGTCAGGTTGGACAGCACGTCGAAGAGGAGCAGCGTGCAGTCCCCGTTGTTCCGCTCGCTGAGCTCGCCGCGCACTTCGGTCGTGAGGTTGCAGTACGGCGCCTTGAGGAAGGTCAAGATCTCGTCGTAGAAGACGAACGCGACGACCATCCCGATCAGGATGCCGATCAGCGCCAGGCCGATCCGGTTGCGCAGCTCACGCAGGTGCTCGACCAGGCTCATCGCGCCGTCGCCACTCGAACCGGCGGCCTGGCCCTTACCGGTCGCGGCGCGGCGGCGAAACGGCAGCCGACGCTGCCGCCCGGTCATCCCGTGGGTTCCGCCGCGCAGCTAGCGGGGATCGTCGGTGCGCGGCGGCCGGCTGTCCAGGTGCGGCTCGGCCGGGGTCTCTACAGGTATCGACCGGTCGGGATGCAGCTCCGGGCGGGCCGTCTCGGCCTCGGCCCGGGTCCGGACGTCGTCGTCCTTCATGCCCTTCATCTCACCCTTGAAGATGCGCAGCGACCGGCCCAGGGAACGGGAGGCGTCGGGCAGCTTCTTGTAGCCGAACAGCAGCAAGATGGCCAGGATGATCAGGCCGATCTCCAGCGGGCCGAGTCCCATGCCGATCCTTCTTTCCTTCGAGGTCCTGCCGATGGTAGCTCTGTGTACCGATTCGGCAGCTGTGCGTGCTTGTCAGCGCAGGCTGTGCATGCGTTCGGTGTCCGGTTGTCGTTCGGCGCTGTGCCGCCCACTGGATGTGTCGCGCTGCAGCTGACCCAGCAGTTCGGGTACCCGCGGCTCGATGTCGCGGCGGAACGCGCTGACCGCCCGCCCCGTCCGGGCGAGCTGTCCGACGACCTGGAACCCGACGATGCCGAGCACGAGGCCGCTCACGACGAGCGCGACGATCCAGGCGA
>JACCSC010000324.1 GCA_013813215.1 Geodermatophilaceae bacterium
GACCCGGCTGGCCGCTGCCCTTGACGGGCAGCGGGCCGAGCGACCCCTCGACCCGGACGACCGCGAGCTGTTGGCGTTGGCCGACGCGCTGTCCGCCCTGCGGCTGGACGCACCGCCGGACCCGGACTTCACGGCGGCGACCCGGTCCCGGCTGGTAGCACTCGCCACCGAGCGGGCCGCCGGTGAAGACCCCGTCGCCGGGCGCCACGCTCCCGAGGCGCCGGTCCGATCACGGGGTCCCGCTCAGCACCGCCGGCTGGTGGTGGCGGGGTGGAACCAGCGGCTGGCCGCGGCGGTGGCGGTCCTCGCGGTGCTCGTGGCCACCCTGGGGCTACTCGTGATCGCCTCCCGCGACGCGCTGCCCGGTGACGCGCTGTACGCAGTCAAACGGGGCTCGGAACGCGCCCAGGTAGGGCTGACCTTCGACCAGAGCGAGCGCGGGTTCGTCCTGTTGCACCAGGCCGAACGGCGGCTGGCCGAGGTCACCGAACTGCTGCAGGAACCGGCCGCAGGCCTCGCGGCCGCCGGCTCCCCCGGCGTACCGCTCGCCGCCGCCACGGACTCCGAGATCGTCGACACGCTGGCCGCCATGGACGAGCAGACCGCGGCGGGAATCGCGCTGGTCACCGGCTCGGCGGTCGCCAGCGAGGACGAGGCCACGCTCGGCATCATCCCGGTCTGGGCCGAAGGGCAGCAGAGCCTGCTCGGCGACATCGTGCAGGAGATGTCCACCATCGAGCAGGCGCGGGCCGAGGCCTCCTTGGCTCTGCTCGAGCGGGTGGGCGACCGGGCCCGTTCCCTGGGCGAGTCGCTGCCCTGCCAGTGCCTGGATGCCGACGGGCCTTCCGACGACCTGGGGCCGGTCCCCTGCCTCGATTGCGCGGGCGTCCCGCCCAGCGACCCTCCGTCAGGAACCCCGGAGACCACGGGTAGCACGCCGACGTCCTGACCGGCTGTCGCACTACCCTCGAAAAGGGCAGCCGCAGCCGGCGGGCCCGGGCGGGAGGGGTTTCCAGCCGTGCGGATGCCCTGGCAGCCCACCCCGGCCGAGCAACGGCGCAGCGCCCGGGTGGCCGGCTCGGCGGCCGCCGCCGCGGCCACGACCGGCAGCGCTGTCTCCGAGCTGGAAGCGTCCCTCTCGGTACCGCCCGACCCGATCGCCGCGGCCTTCTTCGACGTGGACAACACGATGATGATGGGCGCCTCGATGTTCCACTTCGCCCGGGGCTTGGCGGCGCGCCGCTTCTTCACCAAGCGCGATCTGGCCACCTTCGCGTGGCAGCAGGTCAAGTTCCGGGTCCGCGGCGTGGAGCACCCCGAGGACGTACGCATCGCGCGGGAGAACGCGCTGAGCTTCGCCCGCGGCATCTCCGTCGAGGAGATCGTCACCCTCGGCGAGGAGATCTACGACGACGAGATGGCACAACGGATCTGGGCCGGGACGCTGGCTCTGGCCCGCCTGCACCTCGACGCCGGCCAGCGGGTGTGGCTGGTCACCGCGACGCCGGTCGAACTCGCCGATCTGATGGCCCGGCGGCTGGGCCTGACCGGTGCGCTGGGAACGGTCAGTGAGGTCGTCGACGGCCGCTACACCGGCCGGCTGGTCGGGGAGATGATGCACGGCCAGGCCAAGGCCGAGGCAGTCAAGGCCCTGGCCGCCCGTGAGGGGCTGGCCCTGCCGCGCTGCTCGGCGTACTCGGACTCGATCAACGACCTGCCGATGCTGTCCCTGGTCGGCAACCCGGTGGCCATCAACCCGGACACCGACCTCAAGACGATGGCGCGCGAGCAGGGCTGGCTGGTCCGCGATTTCCGGACCGGCCGCAAGGCGGCGCGGATCGGCGTACCGACCACGCTGGGGGCCGGGGCGCTCGCCGGTGGGGTCGTCGGGGGCCTCGCCGTACGCCGGCGCCTGCTCAGCCGCCCCTGACCCGAGGATGCGCAGCACTGCCGCTGCGAGGAGGGTGCCGGGATGACGGCCAAGGAGTCGGTTCAGGCCGGAGACAGCAACGGCCGCAGCTCGGCGTGAGCCCAGGCCGCCAGCGTCGTCGGCGTGGTCGTGCGCAGGCTGCGTGGCTGCTCGGGGACGAAGCCGTCGCGCAGTCCGGTCGACATGCCGAGAACCGCCTCGACGACCTGGTCGCCCAGGCCGGCGTGGCGCAGCATCGCCCGCATCGCGTCGTCCTCGACCCGCTCGGCCCGCAGCGGCCGGCCGACGGCCTCGGCCACGATCGCCGTCGCTTGGGACCAGGTGAGGTCCTGCGGCCCGTGCACGGCCTGCACGTGCCGGCCGGACCAGCCCGGCGACAGCAGGCGGGTCACCGCCACCTCGGCGATGTCGCGTGGCGCCACCCAGGGCATCGGCAGGTCCAGAGGCAGCAGGACGGGCACCACTCCGGCCCGTACGGCGTCCAGCTGCAGCACCAGGTTGGCGAAGAAGAACCCGCATCGCAGGTGGAGTACCGACCGCTGCGGGCCGACCGTCGCGGCGAGCGCGAGCTGGGTGGCGGCCAGCCCGTCGATCTCACCGGCGCCGTGCCGCAGCTCGGCGCCGACGCTGCTCTGGAATACCGTGCGGGGGATGCGGTTCTCGGTGACGGCTCGGGTCACCGCTTCTGTGGCCAGCGCGTAGTCCGCGAGGGGGTCGGGTCCGTCGGTCGTCGGGTCGACCCAGTAGAGCGCGTCGACACCGGCCGTGGCCGCGACCACGGACGCGGCGTCGCGTTGGTCGACCGCGGTGGCCTCGACCAGGTCGCGCAGCTGCGGGTCGAGCCGGGCCGGGTCGCGGGCCAGCACGAGCGGGCGGACGCCGGCCCTTACCAGCATGGCCACGACATGGCGCCCCACGTTGCCGGTCGGGGTGGTGACGGCGATACGCATGCCGACAACGTTAGGAGCAGATGCGGCCACATCCTGACCGCATCTACGGCCATGATGCCTGCGTGGGGACTGAGCACACCGACCCGACCGGCCGAACGCTGTCCCTGCTCTCGTTGCTGCAGACCGGCCGGCCGTGGACGGTGACCGACCTGGCGGTCAGGCTCGCCGTCAGCGGCCGCACCATGCGTCGCGACCTGGGCCGCTTGCGGGGTCTGGGCTACCAGGTCCGGACGCGGCCCGGGCCCGGCGGCGCCGTCCGGCTCCTGGCCTCTTCGGCGGTGCCGCCGCTGTTGTTCGACGACGACGAGGTGCTCGCGGTAGTCGCCGGGCTGCGGCTGGCCGGCGAGCGGCTCGGTGCGGACGACGCCTCGGGCCGGGCCCACGCCAAGCTCGAGCGGCTACTGCCGCCGCGACTGGCAGTTCGCGCCGCCGCCGCCGGCGCCGTCACCGAGGTCGTACCGGGAGTCACGCCGGCCGTCGCTCTGCGCACCTTCGGGCTGCTGGCCGACGCGGCGGCAGAGCAGGGGCGGGTCAGTTTCGCCTACCGCCGCGGAGCGGGTCCGAGTCGTTCCGTGTGGTCGACCCTGTCCGGCTCGTGGTACGGCGGGGGCAGTGGTACCTGCTCGCCGTGGACGTCGACCGCGACGATTGGCGCACCTTCCGGCTCGACCGCGTCCGCGACACGGAACGAGTGCCCGGCACATATGCCCGCCGCGACCTTCCCGCAGCCTCGGTGCAGGCTTACCTGCACAGCGATTTCGCGCGCCCCGGCACGCGCGTGTCGCTGGTCTTCGCGACCTCGGCGCAGCGGCTCGCCGACCTGCTCCCGGACATGGACGGCGAACTCGTGCCGCTGGATCACAGCTCGTGCCGGTACGTGACGCAGGTGTCCAGCCCGCTCTGGTTCGCCGCGACCACGGCCGTCCTGGGCGTGCCGTTCGAGGTGGAGGAGCCCACCGCCCTGGCGGACGCGTGCCGTGACCTGGCCGCCGTGCTGGGCGGAGCCGGTCAGGTCCAGACCGAGCGGCGCTGGGCGAGCAACGAGTAGAGGGTCTGCTGGATCGTCTCGCGCACCTGGTCGGTGAGGTTGAACACGAGCATCGGGTCCTCGGCGGCGGCCGGGCCGTACTGCGCGGTCTCGATCGGCTCGCCGAAGTCGATCAGCCACTTGCTGGGCAGCGGGATCAGCCCGAGCGGGCCGAGCAGCGGGAACGTCGGCGTCACCGGCACGTACGGCAGGCCGAGCACCCGGGCCAACGTCGGCAGGTTGCCGATCATCGGGTAGGTCTCCTCGGCTCCGACGATCGACACCGGGATGATCGGGACGCCGGTCCGCAGGGCGGCGGAGACGAACCCGCCCCGGCCGAAGCGCTGCAGCTTGTACCGCTCGCTGAACGGCTTGCCGATCCCCTTGAAGCCCTCTGGCCAGACGCCGGCGATCTCCCCCGCGGCGAGCAGCCGCTCCGCGTCCGGCGTACAGGCCAGGGTGTGCCCCGCCTTGCGGGCCACCGATCCGACCACGGGCATGGTGAACACCAGATCGGCCGCGAGCATCCGCAGCGCCCGCCGGGCCGGGTGGTGCTCCCGCAGCGCGACCGCGGTCATCAGCGCATCCAGGGGGACGGTCCCACTGTGGTTGGCCACGACCAGCGCGCCGCCCGTGCTCGGCACGTTGTCCAGGCCGATCGCCTCGACACGGAACCAACGCTCGTACAGCGGGCGCAGCGGCGCCATCAGGACGTTGTCGAGCAGTTCGGGATCGAAGCCGAACTCGTCGACCGGGTAGTCGCCGGTCAACCGGCGGCGGAAAAAGGCCAGCCCCCCGGCCAGCCGCCGCTCGAAGTCGGACTCCGGCCGCTCGGGCTCCGGCTCACGCACCGGTGGCTCCTCGCGCGGGCCGTGCAGCGGGATCACCGTCGCCTCAGCCACCGGCCAGCCTCCCGACCCGGCGCAGCAGTGCGCCGACCCGCTCCTCGACCGCCTCGACCCGGCGCGGGTCGACGGTCGGTGTCAACCCGCGCCCGCGGACGAAGTCGTCGAAGGCCTCGACTGTGGTGTAGCGCGGTTCGTAACCGAACTCCGCCTTGAGCCTGGTCGTGTCCACCACCCGGCCGTGCAACAGGAAGCGGCGCTGCTCCGGGGTGTAGTCGAGCCGCCGGCTGCGGCGGAAGACCTGGTCGACGACGCCGGCTGCGGCGGCCGGGACCGGCAGGCCCAGCCGGCCGCTCCGGCGGACCGCCTGGGACAACAGCAGTACACCGTCGGCTCCGACGTTGAAGACGCCGGGCAGCTCGTGCAGGGTGGCCCGGGTAAGCACGGCCAGGGCGTCGTCCTCGTGGAGCAGTTGCAGTCGCGGGTCGTAGCCGAGCACCGTCGGCACCACCGGCAGCGTGAAGTACTCGGTGAGCACGGACTCCACCCGCGGCCCGATGAAGTTCGTGAACCGCAGCACGGTCAGGTCGACGTCCGGGCGGCGGCGGGCGAAGCCCCGGACGTAGCCCTCCACCTCCATGGCGTCCTTGGCGTAGCCGGCCGACGGCTGAGCCCGCGGTTCCATCGCCTCGGTGAACACCGCCGGGTCGCGCGGCGTACTGCCGTAGACCGCGGTGGTGGACTTCACCACCAGCCGGCGTACGGAGTCCGCCTTCTGGCACGCCGCGAGCAGCTGCATCGTGCCGATGACGTTCATTTCCTTCATCGACGACCGGCCGCCGGCGTCCAGCGGTGCCGCCCGGATGTTCATGTGGACGACGGTGTCGACCCCGGCGCTGGTGATGACCTTGCCGATCAGCGGGTTGCGGATGTCGGCGCGGACGAACTCGGTTCGGCCCAGTTCGGCTCGGATCGACCGGCTCGGGGGGAACGCGTCGATGCCGATGACCCGTTCGATCGACGACAGTCCGCTCAAGGTGCGGGCCAGCTGGGCGCTCAGGTAACGGCTGACCCCGGTCACGAGCACGAC
>JACCSC010000333.1 GCA_013813215.1 Geodermatophilaceae bacterium
GCAGGATCCCCACCTTGGTGGCGATCTCCTTGGTGGGCAGCCGGTGGATGTCGGTGCCGTCCAGGTAGACAGTCCCCGAACGGGGCTTGAGCAACCGGGCCAGGGCGCGCAGCAGCGTGGACTTGCCACACGCGTTGGCGCCGACGATCACCGTGATCCGCCCGGTCGGGATGCGGATCGTCAGGTCGTGGACGACCTCCCGCGCCTCGTAGGCCAGGTAGAGCCGATCGCCGCCGAGGGCGCTGTCGGGTTTCTGCGCGGCCAACGCCACGCCGATGGTGGTGGCGGTCCCCATGTCAGCCTCCTCGTCCACTGCGGTTCGCTTGGGCCAGCAGCCAGAGCAGGAACGGCGCGCCGACCACCGCCGTGATGACACCGACCGGCAGCGTCGTGGGGGCGAAGAGCTGGCGGCCGATCAGGTCGGCGATCAGCACGAGCGCGGCGCCGGTCAGCGCCGCCGGCACCAGCGCGATCCCCGAGGCACGGCACAACCGCTTGGCGATCTGCGGCCCGATCAGGGCCACGAAGGCGACGGGTCCGGCCGAGGCCGTGGCCATCGAGGCCAGCGCCACGCCGGCGGCGAGCAGCGACAGCCGGTAGGTCTCCACCTTGACCCCGAGGCCGTGGGCGGTGTCGTCGCCCAGCTGCAGGCAGCGCAGGTGCGGCGCGAGCAGGGCCGTGGCCGGGATCAGGACGGCCAGGGCCAGCCCGACCGGGACGACGTGCTCCCACCCCTGGTTGTTGAGGCTGCCGGTCAGCCAGATCGCCGCCTCCTGGGCGTCGTACAGGTTGGCCTTGGTGAGCAACCACGACGTGAGGCTGGACCCGACGGCGCTGAGGCCGACCCCGACGAGGACCATCCGGTAGCCGGTCACCCCGCGCCGGTAGGCCAGCGCATAGACCGCGAGCGTCGCGCCCAGGCCGCCGGCGAAGGCCGCCCCCGCGATCGCGCCGGTGCTCGCGCCGGCCAGCACGATGGCTGCGACGGCGGCCAGGCTGGCCCCGGCGGTGACGCCGATGATGTCGGGGCTGGCCAACGGATTGCGGGCCAGTGTCTGGAAGATCGCACCGGACAGCCCGAACGCCGCGCCGACCATCAACCCGGTGAGGGCTCTGGGCAGGCGCAGGTTCTGCACGATGAACGTGGCGTCGTCGGAGCCGACACCGAGAATGCCCGGCACGACGTCGGACAGCGGGATCGGGAAGACGCCGATACTGACCCCGGCGACGAGCGCGGCCACGATGACCACGAGCAGGCCGAGGGAGACCAGGACCGACCGCCGGTCGAAGCGGGCCGACACACCGGGACGGTTCAGCCGCACGACGAACGCGGTACGCCGTACCGGCCGGTCGCTCTCGAGGGCGTCGACGAGCAGCTGCGTCACGCGGTTCCCCCGTGGGGGGTGGCGCCGGCCGGCGGGCGGGCCCTCACAGCTCGGCCAGTCGCTGGCGTCGGATCAGGGCGATGAAGAACGGCGCGCCAATCACCGCCGTCACCACCCCGACCTGCACCTCGCCGGGCCGGGCCACCAGCCGGCCGATCGTGTCTGCGACCAGGAGCAACGTCGGCGCGAGGAGCGCGGAGTACGCCATGATCCAGCGGTAGTCGGTCCCCACCAGCGCGCGGGCCACGTGCGGGATGGTCAGCCCGACGAAGCCGATCGGGCCGGCTGCGGCCACCGCCGAGCCGGTCAGGAGGACCACGGCCAGTGCGCTGACCAGCCGGGCGGCGCCGACCTTCGCACCGAGCGCCTCGGCCACGTCGTCGCCGAGGCCGAGGACTGTCAGCGAGCGGGCCGAGGCGAACCCGACCAGCAGGCCCGCGCCGAGGAAGGGCAGGACCTGCCACAGGACGCCGAGGTCGCGCCCGGCCAGCGAGCCCACGACCCAGAACCGGTAGCGGTCCAGCGTGGCCAGGTCCACCAGCAGGATGGCGCTGGTCAGGGCGACCAGCAAGGCGCTGACGGCCGCGCCGGCCAAGGCCAGCTTTACCGGGGAAGCGCCGTCGCGACCCATGGCTCCGAGGGCGTAGACGACGACGCTGGCCACGGCAGCGCCGACAAAGGCGAACCCGACGTAGATGGACAGCGTGGTGATCCCGAAGACATAGATCGCCAGCACCACCGCGAACGCCGCCCCGGCGTTGACCCCGAGGATGCCCGGGTCGGCCAGCGGGTTGCGGGTGACACCTTGCATCAGGGCACCGGACACGCCGAGGGCGGCTCCCACGAAGACCCCGATCACCGTCCGCGGCCAGCGCAGCTCCCACACGATCAGCCCGGTGGTGGAACTGCGGTCGCCGTCCACTAGGACGACGAGCGTGTCGCCGACCGGCAGGGTGCGCGAGCCCAGGAGCAGGCTGGCCAGCACAGCGACCAGCAGCACCGCCACCGCCACGAGCAGCCCGCAGCACCGGGCCGCCGGCCTCCGCAGCAGCCCGCCGGACTCGCGCCGCGGTGGTGCGGCCGGGGCGGACCGCGTCGGCGAGACGACCATCGGGTTAGGTAGGGCTACCTCCAACACTTGTCAAGCTCTCGCCACCACAGAGCCTGACGGGCGATGGGTTCGCCCGGAACGTCGGGTCGTGCGGCAGGCTGGGGTCATGGCGACGGTGGGACTGCTGCACCCGGGCGCGATGGGCTCCTTCCTCGGGCGGGCGGTCGCCGCCGCTGGCCACGAGGTGCTCTGGGTGTCCGGGGGACGCAGCGCCCGGACACGTTCGCGCGCAACGGGTTTCACCGAGGTCGCCGACCTGGTCGAGCTGGCCGGCCGGACCGACACGGTGCTGAGCGTGTGCCCGCCCGCGGCCGCGCTGGAGGTGGCCGCCGCGGTCACCGCCTCCGGGTTCAGCGGCCGGTACGTCGATGCCAACGCGATCAGCCCGGGCACGGTGCATCGGGTAGCGGACCTGATGCCGGGCGTGGACGTCATCGACGGCGCGGTCATCGGCGGCCCGTCCACCGCGGACGCCGTACTGCACCTGGCCGGAGCCGGCGCCGACGCGGCGGCCGAGCTGTTCGAGCCGGCGATGCTGACCGTGCGGGTGCTCAACGGGCCGTTCGGGTCGGCGAGTGCGCTCAAGGCCTGCTACGCGCTGACCAGCAAGGCGGTCACCGCGGCACTGCTCACCGCGCGCGCCGCCGCCGCGGCCTCCGGCGTCGGCGCCGAGCTGGTCGCCGAGTGGGAGCGCACCCAGCCCGGGGTGGCAGATCGGGTCACTGCGGCCGAGCGCGGCATCGGGGCCACGGCGTGGCGGTTCGGGCCGGAGATGGCCGAGGCGGCGGCGTACTTCCGGTCAGTCAGTCTGCCCGACGGCTTCTCGGCGGCCGCCGCGGACGTGTTCGACCGGCTGGCCGCGCTGCGCGACTGCCCGCCGCCGACCGACCCCGCAGAAGTGCGTCGTCTGCTGGCCGAAGGCAGCCAGTGTTCGTCGTGAGCCGGTTCGACGTCGAACCGGCCGATGCCGACGACTTCCTGGAGCGGGCCCGGGTCGCGCTGGCCGCGCTCGCCGCCCGGCCGGGCTACCGCAGCGGCCGGGTGGGGCGCAGCCTCGACGAGCCGACGATCTGGACGATCACAACGGCCTGGGCGGGTGTGGGCGTCTACCGCCGGGCGCTGTCGGCGTACGACGTCAAGGTCGGCGCCGCGCCGCTGCTCGCGCTGGCCCGCGACGAGCCCAGCGCGTTCGAGACGCTGGTGTACGACGACGGCGTCGAGGTGATCACGGCCGACAGCGACCGGGCGTAGCCAGCGCTCTCGTCGACGGCTAGAAACGACACAACGGATGCGCTGGCGGCCCTGAGCTGTCGTGGGCGCATCCGTTGATGGCCATAACGCGGTCGGCGAGGCGACGCCGCGGCGTGACTGGGGTGCTGCGGCACCGGAGAACCGTAGCGGCCACTCTCGGTAGGCTGGTATGCGAACCGCCGACCGCCAGCCGGATGGAGCCTCGGGTGCCTGCAGATCTCGTCGACCGCATCGTCAGCCTCAGCAAGCGCCGCGGCTTCGTCTATCCCTCCAGCGAGATCTACGGCGGTCAGCGCTCCGCCTGGGACTACGGGCCCCTGGGCGTCGAGCTCAAGGAGAACATCAAGCGCCAGTGGTGGCGGGCCATGGTCACCTCGCGCGAGGACATCGTCGGCCTGGACTCCAGCGTGCTGCTGGCCCGGGAGGTGTGGGTCGCCTCCGGCCACGTCAACGCGTTCGTCGATCCGTTGACCGAGTGCCAGAGCTGCCACAAGCGCTTCCGGGCCGACCACCTCGAGGAGGCCTACGCCGAGAAGCACGGTAAGGCGCCCGAGAACGGGTTGGCCGACATCGCCTGCCCGTACTGCGGGACCCGCGGCGCCTTCACCGAGCCGAAGATGTTCAACGGCCTGCTG
>JACCSC010000335.1 GCA_013813215.1 Geodermatophilaceae bacterium
GGCGTACACCGAGCGCCCAGGCGCACGACCGACGCCGGGCGCGCCGCACCGCTGCCGAGCCGCGAGTACCGGCCGCGGCCGCGGCTGCGCGCCTCGGCGAGGACGACGATCGCGGTGACGAGCACGAGCAGGCCGGACAGCACGACCGGAGCGCTGCGGTCGAACGGGTTGTTCCTGAACGAGCGGTAGATCCCGACCGTCAGGGTCTCGAAGCGCAGGATCGAGACCGAGCCGAAGTCGCTGATGACGTACAACGCGACCAGCAGGGACCCGGCCGCGGCCGCGGGACGGATCTGGCGCAGGGTCACCCGGCGGAACGTGCCCACGGGGCCGACGCCGGCCGAGCGCGAGGCCTCCTCCCACGCCGGGTCCACGCCGCGCAGCGTCGCGACGACCGGGAGGTAGACGTAGGGATAGCAGCACAGCGTCAGGACCAGCGCCGCCCCGCCGAAGCCGGCCACCTCGGGTAGGGCGGCGATCCAGGCGTACGCCGCGACGTACGTCGGGATGGCCAGCGGCAGCGCGGCCAGGACCGCCCAGAATCGCCGCAGCGGCAGGTCGGTCCGGGTCACCACCCAGGCGGAAGCGACACCGAGCACGAGCGAGCCCGCCGTGACGGTGCCCGCGAGCAGGACGCTGCGGCCGAGCTGCTCCAGGCTGCGGACCCGGGTCGCCACCTCCACGATCCGGCCCGCATCGAGCTGCCCGGCCCGGAAGGCCAGGTAGACCAGCGGCAGGACGGCGACCGCCGCCGCGACCAGGGCCGCGGCGGCGAGCCCGAGCGGCGGGCGGCCGCGGGCACGCCGAAACGGGGGCGCCGGGATCGGTGCCCCCGTTTCAGGGGTGGCGAGAGCAGTCAGGACAATCCGACCTCGGCGATCAGCTCGGTGGTCTCGGCCAGCGTGTCCAGGTCGGACAGGTCGAACTCCGGCGCATCGAGGCTGTCCAGGTCCGGCAGGTCGGCGGCCGCGGGGACGCCGTCGATCAGCGGGTATTCGTAGGTCACCTCGGCGAAGTAGGTCTGCGCCTGCTCGGAGAGCAGGAAGTCGACCAGCGCCCGGGCGTCCTCGCTCCGGTCGGACTCGGCCAGTTGCGCCACCCCCGAAATGTTGATCAGGGATCCGGCGCCGCCGTCGCGCAGGTAGTGCAGCTGCGCCGTCACGTTCTCCTCGCCCACCTCCGCGGCCAGCTCGAACCGGTAGTAGTGGTTGATCAGGCCCATGGCGAGGTCGCCCGCGTCCACCGCATCGAGGATCGCGCCGTTGCCGTCGAAGACCTGGACGTCGTTGTCGACCAGCCCCTCCAGGAAGGACCGGGCGGCGTCCTCGCCTTCGAGGACCCGCATGGCGGTGACGAAGGCCTGGAAGGAGGCGTTGCCCGGGGCGATGCCGACCTGGCCCCTCCACTGCTCGTCGTTGACGTCCTGGATCGACTCCGGCAGCTCGTCCTCGGCGACGAGGTCGGGGTTGTAGGCGATGACCCGGGCGCGGCCGGTCAACCCGACCCAGTTCCCGTCGTCGGCGCGGTACCCCTCAGGGACCAGGTCGAGGACCTCGTCGGGCAGCTCGGCCAGACAGCCGCCCTTGGCCAGGGCGCCCAGCGCTCCGGCGTCCTGCGAGACGTACACGTCGGCCGGTGTCTGGCTGCCCTCCTCGAGCAGCTGACCGGCCAGCGTCGCGCTGTCGCTGTACCGAACCGAGACCTCGATGCCCGACTCGTCGGTGAACTGCTCGTAGAGCGGCCCGAGGAGTTCCTCGTTGCGGCCGGAGTACACGACCAGCTCGCCGTCGTCGACCGGCTCGACTTGCTCGGTGTCGTCGGACTCGGGGCCGAAGCTGCCGCCGCCCTCGACACAGCTGGCCGCCTCGGCGTCATCGCCGCCGCAACCGGTCAGGACCAGCGAAAGTCCGAGCGCACCCAGTGCCGCCGCGGCCGGCCAACGCCGCCCGATCCGGGGCCGGGTCAGAGAGATGGACACGGATGGATTCCCCTCGTCAACAACGATTTAGGGGACCCTAACTTAGGCAAGCCTCAGCACACAAGCGGTGGCGTCGGCCGGGGTCGTCAGCCCACGAGAACGGCGGCGGCCCAGATCCCGACGGCGACCACGCCGGCGAGCAGCTCGATCAGGACGCCGAAGCCGATCGCACGGAGGGTGATCCAGGTCGAGCGCCAGGCGGCCGGGCCGTCGCGCAGGCGGCGGCGTTCGGCGCCGTACACACCGACCACCCCACCGATCAGCAAGCCGACCACGGGAATCACGAAGAAGCCGACGATCGCCGCCACGGCACCCACCACGAGGGTCGAGCGGGGTGCGCCGGCCGCGGCCAGCTGCCGGGCCGGCAGCACGTACTTCGCCGCCGTACCGATCCCCAGCACGACGAGCATGGCGGTGAACACGACCCAGGCGTACGACGTCCCGACCACCGCGGCCCAGACGAGGGCGGCGCCGGCGACGAGCAGCAGCCCGGGCAGCAACGGCACCAGGACGCCCACTACGCCCAGCGCCATCACCAGGGCGACGAGCAGCAGCCCTCCGGAGCCCATGCCTAGGCCGAGACGACGAGCCCGAGTTCGGCCGGCGTGGACAGCCGGTCGTGCCGCGGCAGGACGCGCACCGTATAGCCGAACCCGCCGGTCCGCTCCAACGGCACCGACGCCTCGTACCAGTGCCGTGAGCCGTCGGAATCGACGTACTGCATGGGCAGCAGGCGGACGTCGTGCAGCATCTCGGCGTCGTCCGCCGGGCCGTATGCCGCCTGCACCTCGACGTCCTCGGGCACGAGGCCGGCCAGCACGATCTCGGCCCGCAGCGACAGCATGCTGCCGAGTTCCGGGGTGTCGCCGAGACCGCCGGACTCGACGTAGGCCACCTGCACACCAGGCCATTGCGCGAAGACCCGCTCCCGCCAGGCGGACAGCTGCCGTGCTCCGGCGAACTCGTCCTGCGCCAAGGCCGCTGCTGACTGCGCGGCCGGGGCGTAGAGCTGGTCGACGTAGTCGCGGACCATCCGGGTGGCGAGGACCTTGGGCCCGAGGGTCAGCAGGGTGTGCCGCACCATCTCGACCCAGCGCCCGGGGACGCCGGCCGCGTCGCGGTCGTAGAACCGGGTCGCCACCTGCTTGCCGAGCAGGTCGTACAGCGCGTTGGCCTCGAGGTCGTCACGGCGATCGGCGTCCTCGTCCAGGCCGTCCGCGGTGGGGATCGCCCAGCCGTTGGCGCCGTCGTACATCTCGTCCCACCAGCCGTCGCGGATGGACAGGTTCAGCCCGCCGTTGAGCGCCGACTTCATGCCCGACGTGCCGCAGGCCTCGCGCGGCCGCAGCGGGTTGTTCAGCCAGACATCGCAGCCCCAGTACAGGTAGCGGGCCATCCCGATGTCGTAGTCGGGCAGGAAGACCAGCCGGTGCCGGATCTCGGGGTCGTCGGCGAAGCGCACCATCTGCTGGATCAACGCCTTGCCCCCGTCGTCAGCGGGGTGGCTCTTGCCCGCGATGACGAGCTGTACCGGACGGTCGGAGTCCAGCAGCAGGTCGCGCAGCCTTTGCGGGTCGCGCAGCATCAGGGTCAACCGCTTGTACGACGGCACCCGGCGCGCGAAGCCGACGGTGAGCACATCGCGGTTGAGGACCGAGTCGGCCCAGCCGACGTCGGACTCGCTGACCCCGCGCTGCAGTGCCGACGCGCGGACGCGGCGGCGTACCTCCTCGACGAGGCGGCCGCGCAACTTCCGGCGCAGCTTCCAGATCGCCTCGCTCGGGGCGTCCCCGATCGGTGCGAAGTCCCTGGCCGCGCCCTCCAGCCGCAGGCCGTCGCTCTCGGTGGCCAGCTGCAGGATCTCCGGCGCGACCCAGGTCGGCGCGTGGACGCCGTTGGTGACCGAGGAGATCGGCACCTCGGCGGTGTCGAACCCACCCCACAACGAGCCGAACATCCCGCGGCTGACCTGGCCGTGCAGCTTGCTCACGCCGTTGGCCCGCTGGCCGAGGCGTAGCCCCATGTGCGCCATGTTGAACACCCCGGGATCGCCGTCCTCGGCCCCGAGGGCCAGGATCCGCTCCAGCGGTACGCCGGGGCAGGCGTTGGAGCCGCCGAAGTAGGAGCGCATCAGGTCCACCGGGAAGCGGTCGATGCCGGCGGGGACCGGCGTGTGGGTGGTGAACACCGTTCCGGCCCGCACCGCCTGCAGCGCCTCGTCAAAGCTCAGCGGCGTACCCCCGCCTGGTCGCTCGGTCAGCTCGCGGATCCGCTCCAACCCGAGGAAGCCGGCGTGGCCCTCGTTGGTGTGGAACACTTCCGGCTCGGCGGCCCCGGTGAGTCGGCAGTAGGCGCGAATGGCGCGGACGCCGCCGATGCCCAGCAGCATCTCCTGGACCAGCCGGTGGTCCTTGCCCCCGCCGTACAGCCGGTCGGTGACCTGGCGCTGGACCGGGTCGTTGTCCTCGATGTCGGAGTCCAGCAGGAGCAGCGGCACCCGGCCGACCTGCGCCCGCCAGATCTGGGCGTGCAGCGTGTGTCCCTCGGGCAGGCCGATCGAGATCCGCATGGGCGTCCCGTCGGCCTCGCGCAGCAGCGACAGCGGCAGCCCCTGCGGGTCCAGGGCGGGGTAGTGCTCCTGCTGCCAGCCGTCGGCGGACAGGCTCTGGGTGAAGTAGCCGGCCCGGTAGAGCAGGCCGACGGCGAGGATCGGTACGCCGAGGTCGCTGGCCGCCTTGAGGTGGTCCCCGGCCAGGATGCCCAGACCGCCGGAGTACTGCGGCAGCACCGCGGTGATGCCGAACTCCGGGGAGAAGTAGCCGATCGAGGTCGGCAGGGGGTCCTTCTGCGAGCGCTGCGCCTCCTGCTGGTACCACCGGGGCTCGGTGAGGTACTCCT
>JACCSC010000347.1 GCA_013813215.1 Geodermatophilaceae bacterium
ACCCGCGGCTCGATGTCGCGGCGGAACGCGCTGACCGCCCGCCCCGTCCGGGCGAGCTGTCCGACGACCTGGAACCCGACGATGCCGAGCACGAGGCCGCTCACGACGAGCGCGACGATCCAGGCGATGAGTACCGGCACCCCACGACCCTAACCCCGGCGACCCGGCTGGCCACCGATTCGGCGGAGCCGTTCACGTATCCGTCGCCTGGTAGCCGGCCAGCGCCAGGGCAGCCTCTGCTCGCACCGCCTCGGCCAGCTCGGGCGGGTCGAGCACCGTCACCTCGCTGCCCAGCCCGAGCACGAGGCGCCGCGCCCACCGCGGGTCGGCCACCCGAAGGACCACCCGCAGCTGGTCACCCTCGGCGGTGACCTCCTCGTGCGGGTAGTAGTCGGCCACCCAGTGCGCGCCGGGACGGAGTAGCAGGGTGGCCGTGCCGTACGACGACGACGGCTGGAACACCCCGTTCGACACGTCGCGGGGCAGGGCCTGTTCGGGCACGTCGGCCGGCTCGTCCCGCAGCGTGGCGGCGTCGATCCGGTCGACGCGGAACAGCCGCACGCCCTCGGCCCGCCGGCACCACGCCTCCAGGTAGCCCTTGCCCTCGACGAGCAGCAACCGCATCGGGTCGACCACGCGGTGGGTCGTCTCGTCCCGGCCGGGCACGTAGTAGGTCAGCGCGACCGCGCGCCGCTCGTCGACGGCGCGCCGGAGCACGCCCAACCGCTCCTCGCCGCCCGCCAGCTGGTCGCGCCGGTCCTGCAGGGCCACCGTGATCCCGCCCAGCGCCTTGGCCTGCGTCCCGGCTGCGGCCTCGATCTTCGCTCGGGCGCGTTCGATCACGCCGCGATCGGCCAGGCCCGGGACATCGGCCAGCGACTGCAGCGCGACCAGCAGGGACAGCGCCTCGGTCTCGGTCAGCCGCAGCGGCCGGTGGATCCCGGCGTCGAAGGTGACGGTCACCGTCTCGCCCTCGAAGGACAGGTCGACCAGGTCACCCGGGCCGTGACCCGGCAGGCCGCACATCCAGAGCAGGTCGAGGTCGCGGCGCAGCTGCTCCTCGGTGACGCCCAGGTCGTCCGCGGCCTCGGCGACCAGGATGCCGGGGCGGGCCTGCAGGTAGGGCAGCAGCGCCAGCAGCCGGGGTAGCCGGTCGGTGGTGGCGGTCACCGGGCCGGCCGGGCTGCGGCGTCGGGCCCGGTGGCGATGCGCTGCAGCCGCCGTACGACGGCCTCCCTCACCTCGGGCGGGGCCACGGCGACGACTCCCGAGCCGAAGCCGATCAGCCGGGCGGCGAGGGCGTCCGCGTCGGCGTACCGGACCTCGAACTCCTCCCCCGCCGGTCCCTGAACCCCGGTCGGGGTGGCGTCGCGGCGCAGGCCTTGGGCCCGGCCAGGTTCGATCAGCACGGTGGCGACCTGGTCGTCCGGGGCGACGCTGTCGGCCACGATGGCGGTGACGTCCACGCCGTCGGGGACGGTGACGCTGCCGGCTCGACCGGTACGCCGTACCGCGCCGTCGATCCGGGACAGCCGGAAACAGCGCACGGCGTCACGGCGGCGGTCGTGCCCGACGAGGTACCAGCGGCCGTGCCACGACACCACGCCCCACGGCTCCACCTCACGGCCCTCGGGCGCGGCGGCGCGCGGGCGGCGGTAGTCGAAACGGATCGGTTGGCCGGCCCGTACGGCGTCCAGGCAGGCCTCGAACGCCGGGTCGGTCGCCTCGACCCGCGGCTGGATGCCGGCGCGAGCGTGGCTGTCGACGTCGATGCCGGCGGCCCGCAGCTTCTGCAGCGCTCCGGCGGCATCCTGGGACAACCCCGCCGACTGCCACAGCCGTGCGGCCAGCCCGACCGCGGCCGCCTCGTCCGCGGTCAGGTCGATGTCGGGCAGCTCGTAGTCCCGCCGGGCGATCCGGTACCCGTCCTCGGTGTCGCCCCAGCCGTTGCGGCCGGTCTCCAGCGGTACGCCGAGCTCGCGCAGCTCGGACTTGTCGCGCTCGAACATCCGCTTGAACGCCTCGTCACCCTGGACCGTGCCGTCCTCGGGCAGGTAGCCCGGAACCGCGGTGCGGATCCGTTCGGCGGAGAGGAACTGGCGGGTCGACAGCAGGCAGATGACCAGGTTGACCAGTCGCTCGGCGCGGCGGGCGGACACGGCGCGAGACTAGCCCGTCCGGGGCCTGGATAGCCTCCGACGATGATCCGGTGGCGGTACGGCACCGTGCAGGCGGTACGCCGGGAGTGGCGCGGCGCCGCCGAGTTGGACGTGCTCGTCGACGGGCTCAGCCTGCGCGCGCTGGCCTACGTCGACCTGGTCGGCCGCCCGGACCCGGGCGAGCGGGTGCTGCTGAATACGACGGCCGCGGCGATGGGGCTGGGCACGGGCGGCTACGCGCTGGTCGTCGCGCCGACCCGGACGGGGCTCGATCCCACGGGTCCGGGCCACCTGGTCAAGGCGCGCTACACACCTGCCCAGACCATCGTGTTCGGTGCCGACGAGCAGGACTCGCCGCACCACGCCGTGCTGGCCGCCGCGGCGTCGCTGGCGGCGATGCCCGTGGTGATCGCGGACCTGCACTCCGCCCTGCCCGCGATCCTGGCCGGTGTGCTGGCCGACCGGCCGGCCGCGCGGGTCGCCTACCTGATGACCGACGGCGCCGCCCTGCCGATCGCCTTCTCCCGCACCGTCTCCGGACTCGCCGACATCCTCGTCGGCACGATCACGGCCGGGCAGGCCTACGGCGGCGACCTCGAGACGGTGACCGTGCACAGCGG
>JACCSC010000349.1 GCA_013813215.1 Geodermatophilaceae bacterium
GCCTGCGTCCGGGTCCGCTCGACGACCCGTTCGAGACCGTCGACAACCCCCTGGGGATCGCCGGTGCCTTCGATCTCTTCGATTCCGCGGCCGGCGGCGGCTGGCTGATCTCCGCGGCCGGCGTGGCCGTGGCTGCCGTTGCGATGACCTTGCGACTTCGCCGCGCCCACGGCGTCGAGCGCCAGCAACTCAAGTGGATCGCCCTGGCCGCCGTCGGCGTAGGGGTGGCCCTGGTGGCCAACGCCGCCAGCTTCGTCCTCGAGGTGCAGGGCATCGACGAACTGCGGATCGTCCTCGTCGGTGCGGCCCTGGCCGGACTCCCCACAGCAGCGGCCTTCGCCATCCTGCGTTACCGGCTCTACGACGTGGACGTCGTGATCAACCGCACCCTCGTCTACGCCGCGCTGACGGCAACGCTCGTGGCGGCGTACCTGGGCTCGGTGCTCACCCTGCAGTTCGCCCTCAGCCCGCTGACCGAACGGTCGGACCTCGCGGTCGCGGGGTCGACGCTGGCCGCGGCGGCGCTGTTCCGGCCGGCTCGGGCCCGGATCCAGGCGCTCGTGGACCGCCGGTTCTACCGCAGCCGCTACGACGCCTCGCGGACCCTGGAGACGTTCACGGGGCGGCTGCGCGAGCAGGTGGACATCGAGGCGTTGCAGAGCGACCTGCACGCCGTCGTACGGGACACCGTCCAGCCCTCCCATGTGTCCCTCTGGCTCCGGAGCGCGGACTCGTGATCACTCGCCGGCGGCTGGCCGTCGCGCTCATCGGGCTGGGACTTGCCCTCGTCACCGCGACGGCCGTGGCGATGCCGCTCTACGCCATCCTCGACGTCGGGGCCACCTCGGAGTCGCAGTTCGGATCCACGACCACGCTCAGCCTGGTCGTCTTCGCCCTGCAGGCCCTGTCGTTCTTCGCGGTGGGCGGCCTGCTGACGCTGCGGCAGCCCGGCAACGCGGTGGGCTGGATCTGCCTGGCCATCGCGCTGGTCTGGTTCGTCATAGCGGCCACGAGCGTCGCGGGGGAGTGGGCGTTGTCCGCCGGGAACGTCGGCCTGGCCAACTGGATGGGCGTGTTCGGCGGGCTGTGGGTGGTGCCGCTCGGCCTGATGGCCACGCACCTGCCGCTGCGCCTACCCGACGGGTCTCACCTCTCGCCGCGATGGCGCGTCTTCTCGTGGGTCTGCACGGCGATCATGGTCGTGATCGGTCTGGGCATCCTGACCACGCCCGGTGCGGTGAACGGTCTGCCCGGCACGGAGAACCCGCTGGGAACCTCGGCGGTGCAGGTGCTCGTGCCGGCGTTCGTCCTGCTCCCGCTCAGCTTCCTGGTCGCTGTCGCCTCGCTGGTCGTGCGCTACCGCCGCTCCGACGGCGTGCAGCGGGTCCAGATCCGCACGATCGCCTTCGGTGGCCTGATCTTCCTGATCGTGTTCCTCGCCGGGCTGAGCAACATGGTGGGCCTGTAT
The DNA here is from genome assembly GCA_013813215.1 of Geodermatophilaceae bacterium. Classification (GTDB taxonomy): domain Bacteria; phylum Actinomycetota; class Actinomycetes; order Mycobacteriales; family Geodermatophilaceae; genus JACCSC01. Next base: position 1,469 of record JACCSC010000349.1, read on the forward strand.
CCCTCCGGTGGAGCCCTCGAGCTCTTCTTCCAGGACCTGGCCGTGTTCGCCTACAACGCCGTGCCGGTCTCGATCCTGATCGCGGTGTTCCGCTACCGGCTCTACGACATCGACGTCGTCATCAACCGGACGTTGGTGTACGGGACGCTCACCGCGGCCCTCGCGACGACGTACCTGATCGGCGTCCTCGTTCTCCAGTTCGCGCTCCGGCCGCTCACCGACCAGTCCGATCTGGCCGTCGCGGGCTCGACGCTGGCGGTGGCCGGCCTGTTCGGTCCGGCCCGCCGACGCATCCAGGCGTTCGTGGATCTGCGGTTCTACCGCAGCCGGTACGACGCCGCGCGCACTCTCGACGCCTTCTCGGGCCGCTTGCGTGAGGAGCTGGACCTCCAGACGCTGGGAGCCGACCTGCGCGACGTCGTGGTCTCGACGGTGCAGCCCGCGCACGTCAGCCTCTGGCTGCGGGAGCGGGGATGACCCGGTCGTGGTGCTGGCCGTCATCGAGCCGACGCCGACGGCGCCGGTCTCCGGTTCCGGCGGTTGCGTCGCAGGTGGACATCGAGGCGTTGCAGCGCGACCTGTACGGCGTCGTACGGGACACCGTCCAACCCACCCACGTGGCGCTGTGGCTGCGGCCGTAACGATTCCTGGACGCGAGGCACGTACACCGGACACCGAGGAGGGCCAGATGACCACGCTGACCGGATCACTGCGACGCCGGTTCCTCGGTCGCCCGACGGTGGCCGCCCGCGCGCAGGCCGCCGTCCGCCGCCCGGAGCTGGCTGAGGACCCGGCGCCGATCAACATCGCCCCCAACGACCCGCTGCTGGCCTACCTGCAGAGCGCCAGGGGGCCGGTCGACGTCCAGGCCCTGCAGCTGGACTCACCCGCTCTGGCTGCGCTCAAGGCCGCCGACGTCAAACTCGCCGTCCCGCTGGTCAGCCAGGGCGAGCTCATCGGCGTGCTCAACCTCGGTCCGCGTCGGTCGGAACAGGAGTACTCCACCGATGACCGCAAGCTGCTGGACAACCTGGCCGCCCAGGCCGCGCCGGCGCTGCGGGTGGGACAGCTCGTCCGGCAGCAGGAAGCCGAGGCGCGGACCAGGGAACGCTTCGAGCAGGAACTCGAAGTGGCCCGACTCATCCAGCAGAACTTCCTGCCCAAGCAGCTGCCCGAGCTGACCGGCTGGCACATGGCGGCGTACTACCGACCGGCCCGCGAGGTGGGCGGGGACTTCTACGACGTCATCCCGTTGCCCGACGACCAGGTCGCGTTCGTCATCGGCGACGTGACGGACAAGGGTGTGCCGGCCGCGCTGGTCATGGCGGCCACCCGGAGCGCCCTGCGGGCGTTCGCCCCCCGGCTGATCGAGCCCGGCGCGGTGCTGGAGCGGGCCAACGAGCACCTGTGCCCGGACATGCCGGAGAAGATGTTCGTCACCTGCTTCTACGGCGTGCTGGAGCCCGCCACCGGCCGGTTCCGCTTCGCCAACGCCGGTCACGACGTGCCCTACGTCAAGACCGCTGACGGCGCGGTCGAGCTGCGGGCCCGGGGGATGCCGTTGGGCCTGATGGCCGGCATGTCCTACGAGCAGCGGGAAATGGTCCTCGCGCACGGCGACTCGGTGCTCCTGCACTCCGACGGTGTCGTGGAGGCGCACGACCCGCAGCGCCGGATGTTCGGCTTCCCCCGCTTGAAGGAGGCGGTGGCCACCTATCCGGGTGGAGCCGACGTCATCGACCTCGTCCTGACCGATCTGCTGGCGCACACCGGTCCCGGGGTGGAGCAGGAGGACGACATCACCATGGTCACGATCCAACGGGCGCCCGGGTCGACGAGCCGGCTGCTGCTGGATTTCGAGCTGCCCAGCGTCGAGGGCAACGAGCGGGCCGCCCTCGACCGGGTCGGCGCGGCGGTGGCGACGCTGCTCCCCGAGGCCCGGCTGGACCGGCTCAAGACCGCGGTCGGGGAGGCCACGATGAACGCGATGGAGCACGGCAACTCCTATCGCGCCGACGTCCCGGTGTGCGTCCGGGTGCTCACCGAACCCGAGGCGGTGCACGTCCAGATCAGCGACCGTGGCAGGCCCCCGTCCGGTGGGCCGACGGAGACCCCCGACCTGGAGGCCAAGCTCGCCGGCCTGCAACGCCCCCGCGGTTGGGGACTGTTCCTGATCAAGAACATGGTCGACGAGTCGCGGGAGTTCACCGAGGGGGACCTGCACACCCTCGAGCTGAGCATGCGCCTGGGTGCAGCCGACGACGAGCACCCGGGAGGGACGCATGACGACTGAGACGGCTGCCGGAGTTCGCCGGCGTGGCCGCGTCGCGCTGATCGATCTCGTGGGCGACGTGAACGCCGCCGCCGCGGACAACCTCGACCACGCCTGGGCGGAGGCGACCGCGGACGGTCCCGACGCCGTGGTGCTGAACTTCGCCGGCACCGGCTACATCAACTCGACCGGGATCGCGCTGATCGTGGGCCTGCTGGCCAAGGCCCGCGCCGGCGGACTGCCGATCCGGGCGTTCGGGCTCAGCCCGCACTACCGCGAGATCTTCGAGATCACCCGCCTGGCCGACTTCCTGGCCATCACCGGGGACGAGGACAGCGCCGTCGGCGCTGCCCCGCGCGACGCAGACAGCGCAATGGGAACGACAGGAGGAACCAGTTATGGCTGAGGCGACCGCGACGTTCGACGTACGCCGCCAGGGATCGGCCTGCGTGGTCGACATCCACGGTGACGTGACGGCGGGATCGGAGGAGGTGCTCATGCGGGCGTACGCCGACGCCGGGGACGCCCGCGCGATCGTCCTGAACTTCACCGGCATGTCGTACATGAACAGTGGCGGCATCGGGTTGCTCGTGACCCTGCTCGTGCGGGCCAACCGCCGTTCGCAGCGGCTGCTCGCGTTCGGGTTGTCCGACCACTACCGGCAGATCTTCGAGCTGACCCGCCTGGACGAGGCGGTAGGTATCCACGAGTCCGAAGCCGCGGCACTCGCGGACGTGAGCGGGGCCACGGTGACGCGTCATGGCTGACATCGACGACGCCACCGAGCGCAGCACGACGAACTGGGCCAAGAAGGTCGACCGGCTCACGCTGGGCTCGGCCCCGGCTGGGGCGGTGAACCTCAACGTCGAAGGGCGCCGCCTGACCGGGCCGCTGCAGGGCTTCGGGACCATGTGGCAGAAGACCTACCGGGTCCGGCTGCCGCGGGACGTCGTCGAGCCGCGGGCGTTGATCGCGACCTGGAAGGAGCGCTTCCCGGAGTTCTGGCCGGGCGGCAACCGCTTCTACGCCCCGCTCACCGGCATCGCACCGGGCGAGGTGGCGCTGCTCAACCTGGCGTTGCCCGGTCGGCTGACGCTGTCCACCGGCGTCATGGTGCTGTACGCCGACGAAGAGTCCTTCACCCTGATGACCCCGCAGGGACACATGTTCGCAGGGTGGATCACGTTCAGCGCCGTACCGGCCGGCGACGACGGCGTCATGGCCCAGGTCCAGGTCCTGATGCGGGCGTCGGACCCCATCTTCGAACTCGGGCTGATGCTCGGCGGGCACGCGCAGGAGGACCGGTTCTGGCAGGAGACCCTGACCCGGCTGGCCGCCGCGCATGGCCTGGCGTCGGCCTCGGTCCAGACCACGGTGATCTGCGTGGACCGCAAGCGGCAGTGGTCGAAGTGGCGCAACGTCTGGCATTCCTCGGCGATCCGCTCGTCGATCTACACGCTCGGCGCTCCGGTGCGGCTGATCCGCAGCCGGCTGTCCCGGAGCCCCGGGAACTGACGCTAGGGATCTCGGCTCGAACTGGGATCGACCACTCGGCTCACGATCCAGGCGTGCTTGCCGACCTGCCGGCCGCGGGTGAATCCGCATTGATCGAGGAGTTCGACGGTCGCGCTGAACAGGAAACGACCGGGCGCCTCGCGGCCGGTGGTCACCTCGGAGATGGCCTCGACGAGGCCGCCGCCGGCATCGGCGATCTGGTCGAGCGCGCCTTCCAAGGCCGCCCTTGCGATGCCCTGGCCGCGATGCTTCTTGTCGACGAAGAGGCAGGTGATCCGCCAGTCCGGACGCGGCGGCGCGTCCTTGTCGTACTGGCGCTTGTGCTTGATGTTCGAGAGTTCCTCGGGGCTGCCGTACTGGCACCACCCCTGTGCGGCGCCGTCCTCGCTGAAGACCAGCGCGGCGTGCGCCCGATCTGTTCGGACCCGGTCCTCCTTGACCGCACGGTGGCTGATCCCCTTCTGGCCGCACTCCGGGTGGTAACCGATGCACCAGCACCCGCCGAAGATGCCGTTGTTGCGTTCGACAAGCTCCGCGAACGCATCCCACGTGGAGGCGTCGAGGGGGCGGATCCTGTACGGCACCGTCGAATGCGGCATCTCAGTCCTCGGCAGCCGCTGCGGCAAGCAGCCGGGCGAGTTCCCTCGGCTTGGTGAACATCGGCCAGTGGCCGGACTCGATGTCCACGAGGTCGAGATGCTTGGCCTTGGCAAGCTCGGGCACGTCACCGGCGTCGATCCACTCCTGCGCCTGGGCGGGGGTGAACTCGGGGCACACGACTACGACGGGGACGTCGAACCGTCGCTCGTCCGCCAGCCGCACCACGCCCTTGGTCACCCCTTCGGGGACGGGGATCGCCGTCGTCGCGATGCTGCGCCTGACCTCCTCGTCGAGGTCGGCAGAATCCGGCCCCTCGAATGGGCCCCAGCCGGGAAAGGGCATGGCGCCGTCCTTTAGTTCGAAGAGGTCGGCGTAGGTGTCGCCGTCGGTGGCGGGAAAGCCGCCGATGAGGGCGACTCTGGCCACCTTCTCCGGTCGGGCGTCGGTGGCCAGCCAAGCCAGGGTGCAGGCGGCGGAATGCCCCACCACCATCGGCTTTCCCGACGCCGAGTCCACGGCGGCGAGCACCGCCGCCACCTGGTCGTCGAGCGTGGCGGAGGCAGCTCCGTCCCCCTGACCCGGGAGGGTGAGCGGCACGGGACGGTGGCCGAGGGCCTCGAGCGCCGGCACGACGTCGTCCCATGCGGATCCGTCGAGCCACAGGCCGGCCACGAGCAGGATGTCCATGATCAGATCTCCTTCTCCAGTGAGCTCAGATCCCGTTCGGCATAGAGCCGGTGCTCCCACTCCTCGTTGAGGACGATGCGGAGGCATTCCTTGACGGGGAAGTTCTCCACCTGCGGCCAGCCCGGCTCGGTGCGGGTCACCTCGGAGCCGAGTTGCTCGTCGGTGAGTGATTCCATCACGTGGCGGACCATCGCCTGGCGTTCCCGTCGTACCGTGAGCACCTCCTCGAGCGAAGGTCGTGCCTCGCGGTCCCACGGGATGCCGTCCCACCCGGGCGCCTCGTCCCACGGCAGGTCCAAGGGGTGCCACGGCGACGCGGTGCCGAGGATCATCCGGCCCACCCAGGCAGCGCTGGCGAAGTTGAGGTGCCGCAGGGTCTGGATGAAGGACCACTCGTCGTCGACCGCGCGGTGCAGCGCCGCTTCGGGGAACGTCCGCGCACGCGCGGTGGTGCCCTCCCACAACCGCTCCAAATTGTCCACGCCTCTCGGAACCCGTCGCTGTCGTCGGGGCGCATTCTGGCTCGTTCGGGCATCCGACGGTTCAGTTCGGCCTCGACCAGCGGGGCGATGTCGACCCCGTTCACGACGACGTTCTGCAGCTCGCCGCTGATCTCGACGTCGCCCAACTCGACACCGCGCAGGCGGCTCTGGTGGAACAGGGCGCCGCGGATCTGCGCCCCGGTCAGGTCGACCGCCCGCATGCGGGCGTCGTTGAAGTACACCTGGGTGAAGGTGGCCTCCCGGAGGCTCACGCGCTCGAAGCGTGCTCCGGTGAGGTCCTGCTCACGGAACTCGGTCATGGGACACACGCTAGGACCAGTTCCGGACGATCCACTTCCGGTTCGTCTCGTCATCCCCTAGTTTGCTCGGGTGCCGACCGATCTCAGCCCCACCGCACGAGCTCTGCGGGCCCTCGAGATCCTCCAGACCCGCCCCGGCGCGACGGCCGTCGAACTCGCCCAGAGGTTGGGTGTCACGGAGCGGGCCGCGCGTCGGTACGTCGGGATCCTCCGTGAGGCGGGCATCGCCGTCGAGTCATCCCGGGGCCCCCATGGGGGGTATCGGCTCGGGCGCGGGACGAGGCTGCCTCCGGTCGTCTTCACCGAGGCCGAGGCACTGGGCCTGGTCATGGCGGTGCTCGACGGCCAGCCGGCCGCCGCCGACGTCGACGTCGACGACCTCGTCGGTTCTGCCCTGGGCAAGGTCATCCGGGCACTGCCCGAGAGCGTCGGCCGGCAGGCGGCGGCGCTGCGAGAGCACGCGTCAGCGGCGCCCGACCGGCACTCGGCCCGACCGGATCCCGCCACCACCAGCGCCCTCGTCGCTGCCGTCGCGGCCCGACGTCGCGTGCTCGTCACGTATCGCAGCGAGTCGGGCAACGAGTGGGAGGCCGAGGTGGACCCCTGGGCGGTCGTGGTCCGCTACGGCCGCTGGTACCTCCTGTGTCACTCCCATCGCGCGGCCGCGACCCGCACCTACCGGGTCGACCGGATCCGCGCGGTCCGGCAGATCGCGCACGCGTTCGAGCCGCCCGACGGTCTGGATCCGGTGGCAGCACTGGAGGAGAACCTGGGCAGTGGATGGGAGTTCCCCACCCGCCTGGTTTTCGACGCTCCGCTGGCCGACGTGGCGCCGTGGATCCGGCCTTCCATGGGACGGCTCGAACCATCGGGAGACGGGTGCGTGCTCGTCGGCAGCACGAGCAATCCGGCGATGTATGCGCAGGAATGGTTGCCGAGCGTGCCGTTCCCCTTCCGCGTCGAGGGCGGGGAGGAACTCCGTGCCGCGGTGGCGACGCTCGCTTCGCGTTTCGCTGCCGCCCTGGCGGACCAACCCTGACAACTCTTTCGAAGAACTCGGACGACTCAGAGCACAGAGGAAGAAGCGTGACAATGACCGTCCGACCCGCAGTTTTTGCGGGGGACCCCGGCACCAGGGCGCCTGCGCCTCCGCAGCAGCGAAGTAGACCAGCCCAGCCAACGCTCGCAACTCGGCAGAGTTGCGTGGGTCATCGTGCAGCTTGGGCTGACGACCCGCATGGCCCCTTCGGCGGGCCCTGGGCCGCGCGCTGTCCGCGG
>JACCSC010000360.1 GCA_013813215.1 Geodermatophilaceae bacterium
GCAGCATCGGGCGCAGCCGGTGCACGAAGTCCACGCCGACGTGTTCGCCGTACAGATCCTCGTCGAAGTCCAAGACGAAGGCCTCGACCCGCCGCTCGGCGCCGGAGAACGTCGGGTTCGTGCCGACCGAGATCGCCGCCGTGAGCAGGTTGCCGCCCCGGACGAGTCGCCCGGCGTACACGCCGTCGGCCGGGATGGCGGTGTACGCCGGGGGTTCGACGTTCGCCGTCGGGTAGCCCAGCTCGCGCCCGCGCCGGTCCCCACGCACCACGACGCCCTCGATCCGGTGCGCGCGGCCCAGCGCCCGGGCCGCCCGGTCGACATCGCCGGCCGCGACGCAGGCCCGGACATAGGTCGAGGACAGCTCGACGTCGTCGGCTCCTACCAGCGGGACGCCCTCCGCCGTGAAGCCGAAGCGCCGGCCCAGCGCGGCGAGCTGCGCCACGTCGCCGGCTGCCTTGTGCCCGAACCGGAAGTTCGCCCCCACGATCACGGCGGCGGTGTGCAGCCGCTGGACCAACACGGTGTGCACGAACTCGTCAGGCGGCAGCCGGCTGAACTCAGGGGTGAACGGCAGCACGCACAGCGCGTCGATACCGAGCTGGTCGACCAGCTCGGCCTTGCGGCCCGGTGCGGTGAGAATCGACGGATGCGAGCCGGGCCGGACCACCTCACTGGGGTGCGGGTCGAAGGTGACCACGACCGAGGGCAGGCCGAGTTCCCCACCTCGGGCCGCGGCCGCGGCGATGATCTGCTGGTGGCCGCGGTGGACGCCGTCGTACATCCCGATGGTGACGACGCAACGCCCCCAGCCGGTGGGCGTCCCGTCGACGCCACGCCATCGCAACATCAGAGCCAACGCAACATCAGAGCCAGCGCAGCATCAGACGATCCGGTGCACCCAGCCCCGGGTGTCGGGCACCCGTCCGTGCTGGATGTCGAGCAGTTCCTCGCGTAGCCGCATCGTGATCGGGCCGGCCGCGCCGTCGGCGATCGTGAAGTCGCCGGTCTTGGCCTTGACCTGTCCGACGGGCGTGATGACCGCCGCCGTACCGCAGGCGAACGTCTCGCACAGCGACCCGTCCTCGGCACCGGCCCGCCACTCGTCCACGCTGAACCGGCGTTCGGTCACCCGGTAGCCCGCGTCGCGGGCCAGGGTTATCAACGAGTCGCGGGTGACCCCGGCCAGCAGGGTCCCGGTCAGCTGCGGGGTGACCAGCTCGGCCCCGGAGCCGGAGCCGCGCACGAAGAACAGGTTCATCCCGCCCATCTCCTCGACGTAGCTGCGCTCGACCGCGTCGATCCAGACCACCTGGTCACAGCCCTCATCGGCGGCCTGCTGCTGAGCGAGCAGGCTGGCGGCGTAGTTGCCGGCCGCCTTGGCCTCGCCGGTCCCCCCCGGCGCGGCGCGCACGTAGTCCTCGCTGATGTAGACCGAGACCGGCGCGACTCCGTTCGGGAAGTACGCCCCGGCCGGGGAGGCAATGACGAGGAACTGGTAGCGGCTGGCCGGGCGGACCCCGAGGAAGGCCTCGGTGCTGATCATGAACGGCCGCACGTAGAGGCTGCGCTCCGCGCCGCTCGGAACCCAGTCCTGGTCGGCGCGGACCAGCATCTCCACCGCCGCGACGAACGTCTCCTCGGGTAGCTGCGGCATCGCCATCCGCGCCGCCGACCGGCCGAAGCGCCGCGCGTTCGCGCCGGGCCGGAACGTCGCGATCCCGCCGCCGGCCTGGTGGAAGGCTTTGAGTCCCTCGAAGATCGCCTGCCCGTAGTGCAGCACCGTCGTACTCGGGTCGAGGGACAGCGGACCGTACGCCGACAGCTGGGCCGCGTCCCATCCCACACCCGAGGTCCAGGAGCTGGTCACCATGTGATCGGTGAAGACCTTGCCGAAGCCCGGGTTGGCCAGCAGCCGGGCCCGCTCCTCGGCCGGGATCCGGGGCACCGCGGCTCCGCCGGGCTCGCTCACAGGTGACTCCTCACTGGCCGGTGGAGCGCCCACCGTAACCTGAGCCCGAGGAAGCAAGCCGCCGGTCCAGCAGCAGCACGAGCAAGCTGACCGCCACGAAGACCAGCGTGACGACCACGCAGTTGACCGCGACGACGGCGTACCCCTCGGCGGCCACGTCGACGAAGGGGTAGGGGTAGGCGTCGACGATCTCGCCCCGGACGAGGGTGTAGGCCAGCCAGCCGATCGGGAACAGCAGCATCAGGCCGACGGTGCGCAGATCGACTCGGGGCCGCGGGCCGAACAGCAGCCAGCCGACAACGACGAACAACGGGGTCACGTAATGCAGGCCTGTGTCGGCCACCCGTCCCGCGGGGGTGAGATCGAACAGGCCGCGCAGGACCGAGACGTAGACCACGCCGGTGACGGCGATGCAGACGACGGAGGCGAGCCGCGCGATCCGCCAGCCGCGGCCGTCGCGTTGCGGGTCGGCGACCAGCGTCCAGGACACGACCGCCACGATCAGGTTGCTCTCGATGGTGAAGTAGCTGAGCAGCCGGATCACGCGGGTCAGGGCGGTGTCGTTGTCGCGGATCAGTACGAGCACGAGCTGGAGCACCAGCGACGCCGTACAGACCGCCGCGGTCAGGCCGTGCCACAGCCTGGCCGCCGTGGCGCGGCCCGTGGATGTGGTGGTCACCGCCGGCGGGTATTTCGCTTCCCGAGGTTCGGTGCGCCCTTCTTGGCCGTCCCGGAGGCGGTCTGGGCCTCCTCCCGGTCGGCGACCTTGCCCTCGGAGCCGGTGAGGAACTTGTAGACCACTCCGGCGATGACGGCGCCGACGAGCGGCGCCAGCCAGAACAGCCACAGCTGTGAGATCGCGTCGCCCCCGACGAACAGGGCGGGGCCGGTCGAGCGGGCCGGGTTGACCGACGTGTTCGTCACCGGGATCGAGATCAGGTGGATCAGGGTCAGGGACAGGCCGATCGCCAGCGGTCCGAAGCCGGCCGGCGCGCGGCGGTCGGTGGAGCCGAGGATCACGAGCAGGAAGAACAGCGTCAGCACGATCTCGATCACCAGCGCGGCGCCGAGGGTGTAGCCGCCCGGTGAGGACTCGCCGAACCCGTTGGCCGCCAGTCCGTTGGTGCCCAGGTCGTAGTCCGGCGAGCCGCTGGCCACGAAGAGCAGGACGGCGGCCGCCACGACCGCGGCCACGACCTGGGTGACGATGTACGGCAGGACGTCGCGCGCGGGCAGCCGGCCACCCAACCACAACCCGACGGTGACCGCGGGGTTGAAGTGGCCGCCGGAGATGTGCCCGAACGCGTAGGCCATGGTCAGAACCGTCAGCCCGAAGGCCAGGGACACTCCGAGCAGTCCGATCCCCACCTCGGGGAAGCCGGCGGCCAGTACCGCGCTGCCGCATCCGCCGAAGACCAGCCAGAAGGTGCCGAGGAACTCAGCGCCCAGGCGCCGCCACAGCAACATGTGCCCTCCAAAGCGCTCGGCCCGTGACAGGCGAGACGGTAGCGCCGGAAGTGGCTGCCGGGAAGAGCGCGCCCCCACCCGCGGCGATCATGAACTTCCCCGTGTCTCACTAGGGCGTTTCTCGGCGAATCGGACCGGAGAACTTCATGATCGCCGGGAGAGATGCCGAGTCAGGCGGGGCGGAGGACGACGAGGGGGCGGGCTGCGCCGTCGGCCTCGGTCATGAGCGCGAGCACCTGCCCCGCCGGGTCGAAGACGCCGTACGGCGAGGGCAGCCCGACCGCCGCCAGCCGCCGGCCGTGGCTTACGTCGACCGCCTCCGGCGCGGTCAGATCCCGCCGCGGGAAGCACCCTGCCACCGCGTCGTCCAGGCCGATCGGCACGGGTTCGTCGGCGGCGGCGAGGGCGTCCAACCCCACGGCGCGATCCAGGCCGAACGGACCGACCCGGGTACGCCGCAGCGCGGTGAGGTGCCCGCCGACGCTGAGGCCGGCGCCGAGGTCGCGGGCCAGCGCCCGGACGTAGGTGCCGGTCGAGCAGTCCACCTCGACCCGCAGGTCCTGCAGACCCGGGCCGGGCCGGTCGAGCGCCAGCAACGCGAACCGGCTGACCGTGACCGGCCGCGCCGCCAGCTCCACGTGCTCACCGGCCCGCGCGCGGACGTAGGACCGGCGTCCGTCGACCTTGATCGCGCTGACCTGGGTTGGTACCTGCTCGATGTCCCCGGTGAGGACGGCGATGCCGGCCCGGATCGCCTCTTCGGCCAGCGCGTCGGCCGCCGCGCCGCCGACGACGTCGCCCTCGGCGTCGTCGGTCAGGGTGGACTGCCCGAGCCGGATCGTGGCGGCGTACGACTTCGTGCTCAGCGCCAGGTGCCCGAGCAGCTTCGTCGCGCGCTCGACACCGAGGACCAGGACTCCGGTGGCCATCGGGTCGAGCGTGCCCGCGTGCCCGACCCGGCGGGTGCCCGCGATCCGCCGGACCCGGCCGACGACGTCGTGCGAAGTCCAGCCGCTCGGCTTGTCCACGACGACGAGACCGCTGCGCACGGCGTTCAGGGTCGGTCCTTACCCTCGCCCAGGTTCTGCACGGCCTTGACGATCCGTCGCTGTCGAGTGGCGTCGGACTTCGCCCCCTCGACGGACAGCACGAACGCGCGCCGCTTGCTGTAGGACAGCGCGTCGAACGAGGACCGGACGGGAACGTCGGTGGCGAGCGCCGCCGCGAGGTCGGGCGGCACGTCGACCTCCCGGACGGCGGTGTCCAGCTCGAGGTCGACCTCGACCACGTCTCCCGCGGCCAGCCCCGCCGCGGCACGGTGTTCGGCGGCCAGCGGCAGCATGAACGCCCCGCCCATGGTGGTCGAGAACCGCATGTCAGGAGTCTGCCTCAGGCGCGGTCGCCGACGACGGCCCACGCGCTGCCGCGCACCCGCAGCAGGACCCCGACCAGCCGCAGTACGACGAACAGGGTGAGTCCGGCCCAGATTCCGGTCAACCCCAGGTCCAGGGGCAGGGCCAGCAGGTTCAACGGCAGGAAGCCGACCAGCGCCGCGCCGATGGTCAGGGTGCGGAGGTAGGCCACGTCCCCGGCCCCCATCAGGACGCCGTCGAGGGCGAACAGCACACCGGCGACCGGTTGCATCAGGGCCAGCCACCACCAGACGAGCTCAGCCTGTTCGAGGACGGCCGGGTCCGGCGAGAAGATCCGCGGAATGACGGCGACGCCGGCAAGGAGCAAGACCGTCGCGACGAGCCCGGCTGCCCCGCCGTACCAGGCCACCCGGCGCGCGGTCTGCCGGGCCTGGTCCGGACGTCCGGAGCCGAGGCTGGCCCCGACCAGGGACTGGGCGGCGATCGCAAAGGCGTCGAGGGCCAGGGCGAGGAAGAAGAACAGCTGCAGCCCGATCTGATGGGCGGCCACCTGGGCCACGCCCATCCGGGCCGCGACCGCGGCCGCGGACAGGAAGCAGGCCTGGAACGCGAAAGTCCGTACGACGAGGTCGCGCGCCATCCTCAACTGGGCGGCGAGGATCCGCCGATCCGGTCGCAGCGGCGCCCCCGTCGCGAGCAGCGCCCGCACGAACAACACTCCGCCGACCAGCTGGGCGATGACGTTGGCCACGGCTGAGCCGGCCAGCCCGAGCCCGGCCGGGTAGACCAGGATCGGGCAGAGCACGGCGGACAGCGCGTTGGCCAGCAGCACGATCCGGAACGGGCGGACGGTGTCCTGTACGCCGCGCATCCAGCCGTTCCCGGCCAGGGTCAGCAGGATGAACGGGGCTCCGAGCACGGCGATCCGCAGCCACTGCTCCGCGGCCGCCTGCGTCGGCGTCGTTCCGCCGGCCAGCGCGGTGGTCATCGGCGTGGCCAGCAGCTGGACGAGGACCACGATGAGCACACCGACGCCGACGGCCAGCCAAGATGCCTGGACGCCCTCGCCGATCGCCTCCTCGCGACGGCCCAACCCGTACAGCCGGGCGCTGCGGCTCGTCGTGCCGTAGGCCAGGAAGTTGCAGAGCAGGGCGATCAGCGCGAACAGCGACCCGCCGACGGCCAGACCGGACAGCGGGAGCGACCCGAGGTGCCCGACGACCGCCGTGTCGACCAGCAGGTAGAGCGGCTCCGCGGCGAGCACGCCGAGGGCCGGCAGGGCGAGCGAGACGATGCTGCGCTGCTCGTCGGCTCGGACCCTCCGCCGGCGGTCCATGATCATGGGTGGGTGCCGGTCAGGACCGGCGAATCCTCATGCTCATCGAGTGTCGGTCGGGTCGTCGTCGTCCTCGTCGGTGTCCCGGGGGGCTCGGTAGGGGTCCGGATCCCCGGCGTACATCGCCCCGTCCCGCACCTTGGCCACCTCGGCGTCGGCGGCCTGCGCCCGGGCCAGCGCCTCGTCGAGTTCGCGGGCGATGTCGGGTACCCGGTCGTGGGTGAAGGCCAGGGTGGGCGTGAACTTGATGCCGGTCCGGCGACCGACGGCCGAGCGGAGCACACCGCGCGCCGACTCCAGCGCCGCGGCGCTGTCGGCCACCTCGGTCTCGTCGCCGTACACCGTGTAGAAGACCGTTGCCTCCCGCAGATCGGGGGTGACCCGGGTATCGGTGATCGTGACCATGCCGAGGCGCGGGTCCTTGACCTGCATCTCGAGCGTGGACGCGACGATCTCGCGGATCCGGACCGCGAGCTTGCGGGCGCGCGCCGCGTCAGCCATCGTCCCCTCCTCCGTCTGGTGTTCCCGTGAGACGCTCAGTCCTGCGAGCTGTGCAGGCGGCGTTGGACCGACAGCAACTCGATCTCCGGGCGACCGGCCACGAAACGCTCGCAGTCCTCGAGCACCTCGCCGACGTGGCCGGCCTCCCCCGCGACCACGGCCACGCCGAGCTGCGTCCGCCGGTGCAACCCGGTGTCCCCCACCTCGGCGGCGGACACCGCGTACCGGCGGCGCAGCTCGGCCAGGATCGGCCGGACCACCGCCCGCTTGCCCTTCAACGAGTGCACGTCACCGAGCAGCAGGTCGAGGACGAGCGTGCCGGTGAACACGGTCAGTCGCGCGGCTTCTCGCGCATCTCGAACGTCTCGATCACGTCGTCGATCTTGATGTCGTTGAACGACCCCAGACCGATGCCGCACTCGTAACCGTCCCGGACCTCGGTGACGTCCTCCTTGAACCGGCGCAGCGAGTCCACGGACAGGTTGTCCGCCACGACGACGCCGTCACGGACCAACCGGGCCTTGCTGTTACGGGTGATCGTGCCCGAGCGGACGAGGCTGCCGGCGACGTTCCCGATCCGCGGGACCCGGAAGACCTCCCGGACCTCGGCGGTGCCGAGCTGCACCTCCTCGTACTCCGGCTTGAGCATCCCCTTCAGCGCGGCCTCGACCTGCTCGATCGCCTGGTAGATGACCGAGTAGTAGCGGACGTCGATCCCCTCGCGGTCGGCGTACTCCCGGACCTTGGCCTCGGGCCGGACGTTGAAGCCGATGATGACCGCGTCCGTCGCCGAGGCCAGGTTGACGTCGTCCTGCGTGATGCCGCCCACCCCACGGTGGACGACGCGCAGGCCGACCTCGTCGGAGACCTCGATCTGCATGAGGGCGTCCTCGAGGGCCTCCACCGAACCCGACCCGTCACCCTTGATGATCAGGGTGAGCTGGTCGACCTTGCCTTCGGCGATGGCCTTGTCCAGGTCCTCCAGCGACACCCGGCGACGCGTGCGCGCCTGCAGGGCGTTGCGCTCGCGCGCCGAACGACGCTCGGCGATCTGGCGGGCGACGCGGTCCTCGTCGACGACGAGGAAGTTGTCGCCGGCACCGGGCACCGAGGTCAGGCCGAGCACCTGCACCGGCCGGGACGGACCGGCTTCGAGGATCTTGTGGCCGTTCTCGTCGAGCATCGACCGGACCCGCCCGAAGGCGTCGCCGGCGACGACGGAGTCCCCGATCTTCAGCGTCCCGCGCTGGATCAGCACGGTGGCCACCGGACCGCGACCGCGGTCGAGGTGACCCTCGATGGCCACGCCCTCCGCGTCCTGCGCCGGGTTGGCCCGCAGGTCCAGGGAGGCGTCCGCGGTGAGCAGGACCGCGTCGAGCAGCTCGTCGATGCCCGTGCGCGCTCGCGCCGAGACGTCGACGAACATGGTCTCGCCGCCGTACTCCTCGGCCACCAGGCCGTACTCGGTCAGCTGCTGGCGGATCTTGGCGGGGTTGGCCCCCTCCTTGTCCACCTTGTTGACCGCGACCACGATCGGCACCTCGGCCGCCTGGGCGTGGTTGAGCGCCTCGATCGTCTGCGGCATCACACCGTCGTCCGCGGCCACCACGAGCACCACGATGTCGGTGACGTTGGCCCCGCGGGCCCGCATGGCGGTGAACGCCTCGTGACCCGGCGTGTCGACGAAGGTCAGCAGCCGCTCGATGCCCTCGTGCACGTGGTCGACCTGGTAGGCACCGATCCGCTGGGTGATCCCACCGGCCTCCCCCGCCGCCACGTCGGTCCGCCGGATGGCGTCGAGCAGCTTGGTCTTGCCGTGGTCGACGTGACCCATGACCGTGACGACCGGAGGCCGCGCGGTCAGGTCGGAGTCGTCGCCCTCGTCCTCGCCGAAGCTGATGTCGAAGGAGTCCAGCAGGACCCGGTCCTCCTCCTCCGGACTGACGACCTGGACGACGTAGCCGAGTTCGCCGCCGAGCAGCTCCAGCGTCTCGTCGTTCACCGACTGGGTGGCCGTGACCATCTCGCCCAGGTGGAACATCACCTGGACCAGCGAGGCGGGTACTGCATCGATCCGCTCGGCGAAGTCGGTCAGCGACGCGCCGCGGGGCAGCCGGATAGTCGCACCGTTGCCGCGAGGGATCTGTACGCCGCCGATCGTCGGCGCCTGCATGTTGTCGAACTCCTGGCGCCGCTGCTTCTTGCTCTTGCGGCCGCGGACCGGGCCGCGACCGCCGGGACGACCAAAGGCACCGGCTGTTCCGCCACGACCACGCTGGCCGGGACGACCACCGCCACCGCCACCACCGCGGAACCCGCCACCGGGTGCACCACCCGGGGCGCCGCCGGGCGCACCACCGCCGCGGTAGCCACCGCCACCACCGCCGGGAGCGCCGGCACC
>JACCSC010000366.1 GCA_013813215.1 Geodermatophilaceae bacterium
GCCGGCATCGGAACTGGTCTGCCTAGTGATAGATCGCCTTCTCCGCTCCGATGCCGGTCAGGGAGCGGACCTCGAGTTCGCCGTACTTCTCCACGTTCGGCCGCTCCTTGGACAGCTTGGTTCCCAACCAACCGAGGAAGAACGACACCGGGATCGAGACGATCCCCGGGTTGCGCAGCGGGAAGAAGTTGAAGTCCACGTCCTGGAAGAGCGACGGGCTGATCCCGGTGACCGGGTCCACCGGCGCCCCGGACACGACCGGGGAGAAGATGATCAGACCGACGCAGACGATCAGCCCGCCGTAGATGCTCCACACCGCGCCCTGGGTAGTGAAGTTCTTCCAGAACAGCGTGTAGAGGATCGTCGGCAGGTTCGCCGAGGCGGCGATCGCGAAGGCCAGCGCCACCAGGAAGGCGATGTTCAGGCCGGCCTGGAGGGCAAGGATCCCCAGCACGATCGACACCGAGCCGATCACCACTGCGGTGATCCGGGCAACCTTGACCTCGTTGACACCGCTGGAGTCGGTCTTGACGCCCTTCTTGATCACCGACGCGTAGATGTCGTGGGCGAAGGAAGCAGAGGCGGTGATGGTCAGCCCGGCCACCACGGCGAGGATCGTCGCGAAGGCGACCGCCGAGATGATGCCGAGCAGCGCCGTACCACCCAGTTCGAAGGCCAGCAGCGGTGCTGCGGAGTTGACCGCACCCGGTGAACCCAGGATCCGGTCGGCTCCCACGAGCGCGCCCGCTCCGTACCCGAGGATGAGGCTGAACAGGTAGAACACTCCGATCAGCCAGATCGCCCAGACCACGGACTTGCGCGCGTCCTTGGCGGTCGGCACGGTGTAGAACCGCATGAGTACGTGCGGGAGCCCGGCAGTGCCGAGAACCAGCGCCAGGCCCAGCGAGACGAAGTCGAACTGCGAGAGCGCCGTGGCGCCGTACTGAGCGCCGGGGCCGAGCACGTCACGAGGCGTCGCGGCCGAGGCGGCGACTTCCGAGGCCTGCCCGAAGAGGCTGGACAGATTGAAGCCGAACTCTGCCAGCACCCAGACACTCATGATCAGGGCACCGACCATCAGCAGCGAGGCCTTGATGATCTGCACCCAGGTCGTGCCGCGCATGCCACCGACGAGCACGTAGGTGATCATGAGCCCGCCGATGACGACGACCACCGCAGCTTCGGCACCCTTGCCGCTCACGCCCAACAGCAGCGAGACCAGGCCGCCGGCACCGGCCATCTGCGCGAGCAGGTAGAACAGCGAGACCACGAGGGTGGACACAGCGGCCGCCGTACGGACCGGACCCTGGCGCATCCGGAAGGCGAGAACGTCGGCCATCGTGTACTTGCCGGTGTTGCGCAAGAGTTCGGCGACCAACAGCAGGGCAACCAGCCAGGCCACCAGGAAGCCGATCGAGTAGAGGAAGCCGTCGTACCCGTACACCGCGATCGCCCCGGCGATGCCGAGGAACGAGGCCGCAGACAGGTAGTCACCGGCGATGGCCAAGCCGTTCTGGCTGCCGGTGATTGTCCGTCCGGCCGCGTAGTAGTCGGCCGCGGTCTTGTTGTTGCGGCTGGCTCGGAAGGTGATGAACAGCGTCAGGACCACGAAGGCCATGAAGATCGCGATGTTGACGATCGGCTCGCCGACCGTTTCGGACGCTTCAACGGCGAGCAGGGTGCGCTCAGGCATTATGGCCGCCTTCCAGCTCGTCGCGGATCTTGTCCGCGATCGGGTCGGTGTTCTTGTTGGCGTGCCGGACGTACAGCGTGGTGATCACGAACGTCGATACGAACTGCAGCAGTCCCAGGACGATCCCGAGGTTCACGTTGCCGAAGACCTCCGTGCTCATGAAGTCAGAGGCGTAGGTCGAGAGCAGCACGTAGAGCAGGTACCAGCTCAGGAAGACCACGGTCATCGGGAACGCGAATCGACGGAACCGGCGGCGCAACTCGGTGAACTCCGGCGAGTTCTGCGCTTCCACGTACTGCTCGGGGGTGAGCGTCTGACGCTCTGCTTGCTCGGTCACCAGGGGCACTCCAGAGGCAAGGACCCGGCCGGCCGTCC
>JACCSC010000372.1 GCA_013813215.1 Geodermatophilaceae bacterium
TCAGGGGTTTGCGTCCGGTCCGGTCCGAGAGTGCTCCGGTGATCAGCTGGCCCAGGCCCCAGACCGTGGGATAGAGCGCAGCGAGTACGCCGATCTCTGCGATCGACAGGCCGCCAGCAGCAAACAGCACCGGAAACAGTCCCCAGGCCAAGCCGTCGTTGAGGTTGTTCACCATCCCGGCCTGTGTGGCCCTGTCAGTCTGATCTGGCCCCACTGTGACGGGGCAGATTCCAGCGAACGTCGCAACACCTGACAGGTAGGTGGAGAATGCGATGAGACGGTCCCGAACGACGCATGCCGGTCGTGCGCTGACGGAGAAGCAGGATCGGTTCGTTCGGTTGATCGCGCAGGGAGTGAGCAATTGCGAGGCGTGCCGGCTTGTCGGCATCAACCGCAGGACCGGGACACGCTGGCGACTCGGGCGCACGATCCGAAACACAGCGGGCGAGGCGGTGCACTATCCGCCCGTGCGCATCCTGGCGCCGCCGAAGCGGCACCCCCGGTATTTGTCGTTGGACGAGCGGATACTGCCCGTCACCCGTACCGACGTGCCCCAGCTGTCGCTCGCCAGGGTGATGGGACCACCCTTTCGCCAATGTGATGGGACCATTTCGGGGTCGTCAGTGTCGGCGTGGTGATGATGGGCGCGGTGATGGTCGGGGGTCAAGTCCGCCCGCGGTTGGCTTCGTTGACTGGCTCGTAGATGTGGGTGTGAACTGTTGCTGGGCGGCTTGTCGGGACACGCCGAGTTGGGCTCCGATCGCTGACCATGGCAGTCCGGCCTGACGGGCTCGGCTGATCGCTGCTTTCAGGGTGTGTTCGGCGATGGTCGCTTCGTGGTGAGTGGCGGCGATCCAGTTGCGAAGGTCGATGGTCGGGCTGGGCGGCAGCGGGATGCCGGGTTGGCCTTTCCCGACGGTTGACCGCCTGCTGGCGCACGGGCTGCAGAGCGCGACGGTGCCGAACCGGACGGTCGCGGTGAGCGTGCAGTGCGGTCGGCGGTCGGGGTCGGTGGCGTGGGCGCACCACACGATGCTGTCAAGGAAATGTTGACGGCGCGGGTGGGTCACGACGCCCTCCGTCGGCGCGCTGGCGTGCCGGTGTTGTCCGGGCTCACGGTGGGCTTTTGCCGTTGCCGGTAGGACTCGCCGTCTAGGACGAGCTCGTGGGCGGCGGACTGGAGCCGGTCGATCGCGGACTGCGCGAGCAGCGGGTCGGCCATCAGGGCGAGCCACTCGATCGGTTCGC
Organism: Geodermatophilaceae bacterium; assembly: GCA_013813215.1. Classification (GTDB taxonomy): domain Bacteria; phylum Actinomycetota; class Actinomycetes; order Mycobacteriales; family Geodermatophilaceae; genus JACCSC01. The sequence continues at coordinate 1,249 of JACCSC010000372.1, forward strand.
GGTTGCTCGTCACGACAGTGGCGGCGCAGCGGTGTCGCTCGACGATCAGTTCGTAGACGTCGGCGGTGTCCAGGGCATCGAGGTTCTGCAGCGCGAAGTCGTCGACGACGAGCAGGTCGACGCGCAGCAGCTTGCGCATCTCGGTGTCGTGGCTGTTGTCCAGGCGGCTGGTCCGAAGGCGCTTGAGGAGCCGGTCGCAGCGTTCGAAGTGGACGCTGTAGCGGCGCCGGACCGCGGCGTGCCCGAGGGCGGTGGCCAGGAACGTCTTGCCGACCCCAACGGGGCCCATAATGACGGCGTTGTGGCCGCCGTCGATGAACCGCAGCGAGCACAGCTCGTGCCACACCGCGTGGTCGTAGCCGACCTTCGCGGTGTCGTCCCACCGGTCCAGCGTCATGGTGGGATCCAGGCCGGCGGACCGCGACCGTCGCTCGGCGCTGGTGCTCTCCCGACGGCTGACCTCATCGGCCAGGACGAGCTCGAGGAACTCGGCGTGACCCATCGAGGAGGTCCGGGCCAGCGCGAGCCGCTCGGGCAGGGTGTCCAGCGACCGGCCGAGCTTGACCTGACGCAGCAGCGCCTTGAGCTCCGGGTTCACCGTCACCGGCCCTGACGTGCTGGCGGGGCTCACCGGGCATCACCGTTGCTGACGCAGCGGGTCGCGAACTCGTCCGGGTCGCGGGCGAACCGGCCCGCCACCACCGTCGCCGTCCCGGTGCCGGGTAGGGGTGACTGGATCGGGGTCTGTTCGGTGCCGCGTTCGAGCATCCGGCCGATCAAGGCGACGTTGACCGCCTCGTGTTCCAGGGCGCTGGCGCAGGCCGTCTCGACTTTGCTGGCACCCCACTTCTTGACCAGCCCGAGCAGCGCGTAGACCTGCCGCATCTTGGTCCAGGGCAGCGGATGCTCGAGCAGCGCGGTGGCGTAGGCGCCGATCGCCGGGCCGTGCCCGGCAGCCAGACGCTGGAGCTGGGCCAGGTCGCGCATCGCGTAGACCGTCCGTTCCGCGGGCAGATCCGCCGGGTCGGTGCTGCGCCTACCGACTCCCATGCGGGGATGGACTTTCACCAGCTGCCCGCGACAGAAGACCCGGACCAGCGCCGAGTCGGCGCGGACCTGGACGTGCGTTCCGATCAGGTTCCCCGGCACCGAGTAGAGCGCCTTGCCGACCTCGAGGTGATGATCGCGATGGACCTTCACCGTGGCGTAGAGCGGCAGGTCATACCGATCCTGAGGGGCCGGCCGCAGCACCGGCTGCTCCTCCAGCCCGAACACCTCGGCGGGCCGGGCCTGGATGGTCCCGTGGATCCGCATCCCCGCCCGCCCCTGACACCAGGTGACAGCGCGGCGCTGCGCGTCGGGCAGGTCGATGAAGCTCTCCCCGGCGAAGAAGGAGTTCCGCACGAACGGCACGGTCCGCTCCACCCGCGGCTTGTCCTGCGGGGACCGGACCCGGGCTGGGTCGATGAGGAACCCACGGTCCTGCGCGTACTCGGTGAACGCCTGGTTCAGCCGCGGGTCGGTGCTGTGCGCGCCGTCCACGATCGCCTTCATGTTGTCTGGGATCACGGTGCCGAACACGCCGTCGTAGAACTCCCACGCCGCCTCGCAACCCGCGATGACGTCCTCGATGCTCTGCCGGAACGACAACCACACGAACGTGTAGCGGCTCACCACCGGGGTGAAGATCAGCGCCTGACAGACCCGGCCACGGCCGCTGTCCGGATCCGGGAGCAGGCCGAGCCGGCCGAAGTCGAGCTGCAGCTCATCACCGGGCTTGCCGTCGTTGACCCGAACCGTCGTGCCCCGCCGGCCACGGCCGACGTCGCAGACCTCCA
>JACCSC010000051.1 GCA_013813215.1 Geodermatophilaceae bacterium
GTCGCCGAGATCAAGGTCGGCCGGGGTGACATTCGCGACGAGGTCACCCCGGTTGAGGAGCAGGAAGCGATCCCCGACGGGGTAGGCGTAGCGCGGATTGTGAGTCACGAAGACGACGCCCAGCCCCCGCTCGCGGGCCAGAACGATCTGCCGGAGCAGCAGACCGGCCTGCTTCACCCCGAGTGAGGATGTCGGCTCGTCCAGCAGCAGCACACGCGAGCCGAAGTACAGCGCCCGGGCAATCGCCACGCACTGCCGTTCCGCGCTGGACAGCGTGCCCATGGGCTGGTGCGGGTCCTGGACGTCGAGGCCGAAGCGGGCCAGCTCGCTGACGGTGACATCGACGGCTTGCTCGATGTCGAGGCTGCGCAGCGGCCAGATGCCCTGAGTCGGCTCCGAGCCGAGGAAGAAGTTGCGCCAGATCGACATCAGCGGCACGACGGCCAGATCCTGGGACACCGCCGCGATTCCGCGGTCCAGGGCCCGTCGAGGCGAGGAGAACTTGACGCGTTTGCCGGCGACGAGGTACGAGCCTTCGTCGTAGGGAACCACCCCGGCGAGGATCTTGATCAGGGTGGACTTACCGGCACCGTTGTCGCCCAGGACGCACGTCACCTCCCCGGAGTTCACCGTCGCCGTCACGTTGTGCAGGGCGACCACCCCGCCGTAGCGCTTGCCCAGGCCGCGCAGTTCCAGCAGCGCCGTGTGCGGCGGTACGTCGGACTCGGGCAGGTTGTCCTCCGTGCCGGCCAGCGCCGCCTGGACGCCGTCCATGGGGCGCAGCGGCGTCTCGCCGGGCCGGGTCTCGGTCATCGACGCCGGACGAACAGCGTGTTGATGAATACCGCGGCCAGCAGCATGCCGCCAAGCACGAGCGGGAACCAGTCGCTGTCCCACTGCGCGAAGACGATGCCCTGCTGGGTCATCCCGTAGATCAGCGCGCCCAGGGCCGCCCCCCACGCGGAGCCGGCGCCGCCGGTGATGAGGCACCCGCCGATCACCGCGGCGATGATGTAGGTGAACTCCTCGCCCAGGCCCGCATCGGCCTGCACGCTGGTCAGCCGCAGCAGCGAGATCGTGCCGACCAGCCAGGCCGCCGTCGCGGTCCCCATGAAGAGCAGGATCTTCGTCCGCCGGACCGGTACGCCGGCGCTGCGAGCGCTGGCCGCCCCGCCGCCGACACCGAAGATCCAGTTGCCGAACTTCGTCCGGACCAGCAGCCCGGTGGCCACCACGGTGACCCCGAGCCACCACAGGATGGCCACCCGGAACTCGCCCTGCTCCACCGTCACGCTGGAGGCGAACACCGCCCGCGCACTGTCATAGCCGGCCGCCTCGTCGACCGCGCCGACCCGCACGGTGTCGGTGAGCAGCTTGGTCACGCCGACGTTGGCGCCGGTGAGGGCGAACAACGTGCCGAGGGTGACGATGAAACCCGGCAGCCGGGTCAGGGTCACCACGAGGCCGTTGACGAAGCCCACGGCCAGAGCGAACACCAGCGACCAGACGATCCCTTCCCAGATGTTGACCTCGAGCCGGTTGACCAGCAGTGCCGTGACCAGTCCGGTCGACGCGGTGAGCGCGCCCGCGCTGAGGTCGAACTCGCCGCCGATCAGCAGCAGCGCGACGGCCACCGCCATGATGCCGAGGGTCGCGGTGACGTCCAGGACGTTGGCCAGGCCGGCGGCCGTGGCGAACTGATCGGTCCGGGTGGCGAAGAACCCGGCGATGAGCACGGCCGCGATGACGGCACCCAGCTCCGGCCTCGCCAGCGCCCGGACCACCGGCCCCCGGGCCCTCGTTACCGGGACCCCCCGTGCTGTCGTCGCCGCCATCACCGCCCTCTCCGCCGTACGACGCCCCTGACAGTCTGCCGTGTCATAGGGCTCAGCGGGTGCCGGTCATGGACAGGTCCATGACCGTGTCGACGTTGTCCAGGGTCACGTAGCGCGGGCCGGTGGGGACCGGCTGCCCGGCGCCGGCGATCGTCCCCGTGCGCACGAACAGGCCGAGGAAGACCACGGGGAGGTAGCCCTGCAGGTACTCCTGCTGGTCCACCGCGAAGAGGATCTGACCGTCGCGGATGGCCTGCTGGACGTCAGTGCCCGACTCGAAGGTGGCCAGCGTCGCCGCCGACCCGGTGTTCTCCAGGGCGGCCGCCGCGGCGGAGGCGACCGCGGCACTGAGGGTCAGTACGCCGTCGATCCGGGGCTCGGCGGTCAGCTCGGAGACGATCGTGGTCTCGGCCGCGCTGAGGTTGCCGCCGTTGACCGGCAGGTTGATGACGGAGGTGTCCGTCCCGCCGAAGCCCTCGGCCGCCCCCTGGCAGCGCTGCTCCAGTGTCTGATCGCCGCTCTCCTGGATGACGCAGAGCAAGGTGGTGACGCCGGCGTCCCGCAACCGTTGCCCGGCGCCGCGGCCGGCGTCGAGGTCGGACTGCCCGACGTGGGTCAGGGCGCCGAACTCCGCCGAGCGCTCCGCCCCCTCGTTGATCGTGATGACGGGAATGCCGGCCTCGCCGGCGCGCATCATCGGCTCGCTGAGCGTGTCCGGGTCGGGCATCGACACGATCAGGCCGTCGACGGCGGCGGAAACCGCGGCGTCGACCAGGCGGGCTTGCGCGCTCGGGTCCGGGTCGGACTGGTAGTCGATCTGGGCGTCGTTGACCGCGCCGGCGTCCTCGGCGCCGGACTTGACCACCTCCCAGAACGGGTCGGTGGGAGCGCCGTTCGTGACCACGGCGAAGACGAGTTGCCGGTCCGGATCGGCCGATGCGCTCGCCTCGCTGGAGGGGGCGGGCGGTGTCGTGCTCGGGCTGCTCGTGGAGGCCGCCTGCTCGCTCCCCGCCGTACAGCCGGCACCGAGCAGGGCGAGCGCGGCCAGGGCGGCCAGCACCCGCCCGTTCGCCCGTCGTCCCATCGACACCGCCCTTCCGGACCGCTCGACACGCCGTCGTACGGCCGATCGAGGCCGACGGGGAGCGGGTCTCGAGGTTAGGCCATCGGCGGCGAAGGCCGACGCCGCCCCGAGTCGGACCCCGAGGGAGCCTGGCCCCGTACGGTGGCCCGCGTGCCGCCACCCAACCGCAGGTTCGAGCGGCGGCTGACCTTGGCCCTGTTCGGGGTCGCGGCGAGCACCCAGTCCCCGTCGCCGGTGCTGCTGTACTACACCGACCGGTTGGGCCTGGACGCCTTCGACCTGACCGTGTTCTTCGCCATCTACGCGATCGGGTTGATGCCGTCGCTGTTGCTGGGTGGTCCGTACTCCGACCGCTACGGGCGGCGGACCGTCGTCGTACCGGTCAGCCTGCTCAGCGTCGTCGCCCTCCTGGTGCTGGTCCTGGCCGACACGGCAGGGCAGCCCGCCTTGCTCGTCGGACGGTTCCTGCAGGGGGTGACCAGCGGGGCGGTCTTCACCGTGGGCACGGTCTGGATGCGTGAGCTGGCCGGCACGCAACGGGCCGCGGCCGCCGCGATGCGGGCCTCCGCGGCGATGGCCGTCGGCTTCGCCCTCGGCCCGTTCATCGCCGGCGCCCTCGTCCAGTGGGCGCCGTGGCCGGCCGTCCTGCCGTTCGTGCTGCCGCTCGCGCTGGTCCTGCTCGCGTTCGTCCTGGCCCGGTCCGTGCCGGAGACCATGACGCTGAAACGCCCCGGGCGGCTGCAGATCGGCGTGCCGCCAGGCGCCGCGCGCGGCTTCTGGGTCTACCTGCTGCCGGCCGGGCTGCTCGTCTACAGCTTCGCGGTGCTGTCCCTGACCGTGTTCCCGCTGCTGGTCGCCCGCGCCGGGTTCACCGCGACGCTGTTCCTGGCCGGGTTGATGGCGCTGATCGTGCAGGGCTCGGCCGCGCTGTCGACGGCGTGGGCCCGCCGCCTCGGACCGGGTCCCAGCGGCTGGATCGCGGCGCTGCTCGCCGCCATCGGCTGCGGCTTCGGCTACCTGGCGGTGCAGCCGGACGGTTGGCCGTGGGTGCTGCCGGCCAGCCTCGCGATCGGCGTCTCGGAGGGCTTGGCGATCACGTCGGGCATCACGGTGTCGGACTGGCTGGCGCCGCCGCACCGGCGGGGTGGGCTGGTCTCGGTCTTCTACCTCGTCGTGTACTTCGGCTTCCTGGTGCCCGCGATCCTCGTCCTGGTCAGCGGCGAGGCGTTGTTCGGGGGCATCCCGATCCTGGCGCTGGGTGCCTGCGCGCTGGTGGTCGCCGTGGTGCTGGCGTTGCCGGGACGCCGGCTGGTCACGCGGGTGGCGCCGGCGCCCGCAGCAGCCAGTGCTGGCGCGGATCGGCGTACCACGTCCACTTCGTGACCGGTCGCTCCCGCCGTACGCCGTCGATCGTGACGACCGCCTCGGCGCACGCGCTCTGCACCGAACGGCCGGTGCTGTGGGCCCGACGGCGCAGGCCAGCCTTCACTCGAGCGTGCACCGCGCAGCCGGCGGTGTAGTCCGGTCCGACCTCGATCCGCCGGATCGGGCCGTCGGCGATCAGGGCGTCGTCGTGATAGCTCTGTACGCCGAAGCGTCGTCCGCTCGCCGCGGTCAGGGTGCCGCGGAGCAGGAGCAGCCCACCGTGGTCGTCGCGGACCAGCCGGACCGGGCGGACCGCGTCGCTCGTGGCGATGTTCGCGGCCAGCGTCGGCCGGGCCGGCAGGTGCAGCGCGGCCGCCAGTTCCCGGCTGGACCGGTCGGGGTCGGGCACCCAGCCGATGGGCGTGTGTGCCGCGAGCTCGCGGCGGACCAGCCGGGTGAGGATCGCGTTGAGGCCCGGCACATCAGCGGAGACCAGCAGCGGCCGGCCGGCGGTCAGCCATCGATCCAGGTCGGCCCGGTCGGGGCCTACCGGTACGACGTCGGTGCGCAGGTGGTGCGCGACCGTGCGGACCCAGTCGTCGACCGGCCCGATCCGGACCAGCTGCTCGGTCACTCGGTTACCCTTCGTGCGCTGTGCCCACCGCCAGCTGGGCCGTATCCCCGTTCCGAGAGAGAGTGTGCCGATGCCGGCAGTCGTGCTGATCGGCGCCCAGTGGGGCGACGAGGGCAAGGGCAAGGCCACCGACCTGCTCGGCGATCGCGTCGAGTACGTCGTGCGCTACCAGGGCGGCAACAACGCAGGGCACACGGTCATCACACCCGATGGCGAGCGCTACGCGCTGCACCTGATCCCGTCCGGCGTCCTGTCGCCGAACTGCACACCGGTGATCGGGAACGGCGTCGTGGTCGACCCGGGTGTGCTGCTCGAGGAACTGGAGGGGCTGGAGCAGCGCGGCGTCGACACCTCGAAGCTGGTCATCTCCGCCGACGCGCACTTGATCATGCCGCACCACCGGGCCCTGGATAAGGTCAGCGAGCGCTACCTGGGCAAGGCGAAGATCGGCACCACCGGTCGCGGGATCGGCCCGGCGTACGGCGACAAGGTCGCCCGGATGGGCATCCGGATGCAGGACCTGCTCGACCCCGGCATCTTCCGGGCCAAGCTCGAGGTCGCGCTGCGGGAGAAGAACCAGGTCCTCGTCAAGGTCTACAACCGCAAGGCCGTGGACATCGACGAGGTGGTGGAGGAGTACCTCGGGTACGCCGGTGCGTTGGCCCCCCGGATCGTCGACACCCGGCTGCTGCTGGCCGATGCGCTGGACCGCGGTGATTGGGTACTGCTGGAGGGCTCGCAGGGCACGCTCCTGGACGTCGACCACGGCACGTACCCGTTCGTCACGTCGTCCTCGCCCACCGCGGGCGGGGCGGCGGCCGGCAGCGGCATCGGACCGACCCGGATCTCCCGGGTGGTCGGGATACTCAAGGCGTACACGACCCGGGTCGGGTCCGGACCGTTCCCCACCGAACTGCACGACGAGTGGGGCGAGTTCCTGCGCAAGCACGGCGGCGAGGT
>JACCSC010000382.1 GCA_013813215.1 Geodermatophilaceae bacterium
GACGAGGGCTGCCGGTTCCTGCATGTGGACATGGACGCCTTCTTTGCCAGCGTCGAGATCCGCCGCCGCCCGGAGCTGCGCGGCAAGCCGGTCATCGTCGGCGGGGACGGCAACCGCGGGGTGGTCACCTCGGCGTCCTACGAAGCCAGGGCGTACGGCGTGACCAGCGCGATGCCCGCCGGCCGGGCGCGCCGGTTGTGCCCGCACGCGGTCTTCGTCCCCGGCGACCACCGGCTGTACGCCGAGGTCTCCGCCGGGGTCATGGAAATCTTCGCCTCGATCACCCCGCTGGTCGAGCCGCTCTCGTTGGACGAGGCGTTCCTCGACGTGTCCGGCGCCCGCCGGCGGCTGGGGTCGCCGGTGCAGATCGCGCGCTGGATCAAGGCCCGGATCGAGGACGAGCAGGGCATCACCTGCTCGGTCGGGGTGGCGTCGACGAAGTTCGTGGCCAAGCTCGGGTCCGCCCGGTGCAAGCCCGACGGGTTGCTGGTCATCCCGGTCGCCGAGGTCGTCGGCTTCCTGCACGCGCTGCCGGTGGCCGCGCTGTGGGGCGTCGGGGTCAAGACCGAGGAACAGCTGACCCGGCTCGGCCTGCGCACCGTCGGCCAGCTCGCCCACGTCCCGCTGCCGACCCTGCAGCGGGCGCTCGGCCCGGCAGCCGGGGCGCACCTGCACGCGCTGGCCTGGGGACGGGACGAGCGCGTCGTCGTACCGCACGAGCCGGAGAAGTCGATCGGATCCGAGGAGACCTTCGGCTCCGACGTCGACGACCCCGCGGTGATCCTGCGCGAGATCCTCCGGCTGTCCGAGCGGACCGCGGGCCGGCTGCGTGCGGCCGGTGCCCTGACCCGGACCGTCACGATCAAGGTCCGCTTCCACGACTTCACGACGATCACCCGATCGCGCACGCTGCCCGTCCCGACCGACGTCGGTCAGGAGATCTTCGCCGTGGCCGCTGACCTCTACGCGGCGCTGGGTCTGCAACGCGCGCGGATCCGGCTGGTCGGGGTCCGGGCCGAAGGGCTGCGCCCGGCCGCCGAGTCACCGGTGCAGCTACTGCTCGGCGCCCGGGAGCACGGCCGGCGCGATGCCGAGCAGGCCGCGGACAAGGCCTCCCACCGGTTCGGCGCGGGCACCGTGCGTCCCGCGACGCTGATCGACCCGATCGACAGTCCGGCCCGCGGTCACCAGCGCTCCGGCGGTGCCGCGGGAGCGGGTCGCGATGCCCCTGACGGGATGCGCCGGGGCCCCCGCGACGACCCGTAACCGGGCCAGGGACGGGCCGTGGCCGAACCGATACCTAGCCGGCTGGACGGTTCGCCTTTCGCCTTGCCCCACGGGCTCGTATGGTTGTCCATAGCGGGTGCCCGCCCGCCCCCGCACACGCCCCGTCGGCCTCTGCGCCCTAGGGGCTGGCACCAACTTCGGGAGGATCGCGTGCCGCTCTCCGAGCACGAGCAGCGCCTGCTCGAGCAGATCGAGCGCGCGCTGATCGACGACGACCCGAAGTTCGCCTCCACGGTCCGCTCGACGGACCTGCGCACGCGGGCCAAGCGTAAGGTCCGCCTGTCCGCCGTCCTGGTCGTGCTCGGGCTCGCCCTGCTCATCGGCGGAGCCGTCACCCAGACGGTGGCCCTAGGTGTCTTCGGCTTCCTCGTGATGTTCGCCGGCGGCGGGTACGCGGTCATCAACTACAAGCACCTGTCCGGCGTCGGTGACATCCGCGGCGCGGACAAGACCACGGCTTCGGCTCCTGCCCCCAAGCAGCGCAAGGTGCCGCTGAAGAGCCGCCTGGAAGAGCGCTTCCGCCGTCGCTACGACGAGTAGCTCACCGCCCGATCAGCTCACCGGGGCCGGCCTGCGCATGGACAGCCAGCGCCCCCGGGCCCGAGTGCGAACCCCCTGCAGCGCCGCGCGCAGGTCAACCATTGTCGAGGCGGGGAACAGCACTGCCAGCACCCTGGCCCGGGGGGTGGCCTGGGCGCGTAAGGCCCGGGACACCGTGCGCAGGCTCCCGGCCAGGTCACCCTCGACCTCGGCCTGCTCGGCCGGTGCGTAGCGGGCGCGTTCCTCGGCCACGGCGAGCAACCTGATCGACTCCCTGGTGTCCGGTTCGAACCCGTGCTCGCGGGCCAGCCGGCGCGCGGTCACCCGCGGGGTGTCGGCCTGCTTCGCCGTACTCCGGAAGTCCGCGGCGGTCGCGAGCAGCTCGTCCCACGCCGCGAGCGCGCCCTCGCGCCGACCGCCGCGGGCCGCGCGCACCCGCCGCCGGCGAGCCGCCATCCGGAGGGTGGCCGGACTCAGGAGGGCCACGACGACGAGGACGACACCGACGCTGAGCAACAGGGTCACCGGATCCAACAGCCCGGCGGAGTCTCCACCGGTCGGATCACCCGGTGTCCCCAGCAGATCCTCCTCCAGCTGCGCCGTCGGTGCGGCCGCGGTGTTGGAGGCCGACGGGCCACTCCTCGACGCCGTCGCGGTCGGGTTCGCCGCATCCAGTCGGGGCGCGTAGTCCCGCTGGACGCCCCGACCCCCGCCCAGCGGAGTCGGGTCGAACGGCACCCAGCCGATGCCCTCGAAGTAGGCCTCCACCCAGGCATGGGCGTCGTCGGTGGTCACAGTCCATTCACCGGCATTCTGCTGACCGGGGGTGTACCCGAGCGCCACGCGGGAGGGTACGTCGGCGAAGCGCAGCATGACCGCCATCGCGGCGGCGTACTGCTCGCAGTAGCCGCGGCGGCTGACCAGGAAGTCCACCAGCTCGTCGCCGCTGGTCCCGGGTTCGGTGCTCAGGCTGTAGAAGAACCCGTTCTCCGGATCGGTGAAGAAGTCCATGATCGCCCGGGTGCGTTCGTAGGGCCCGTCAGCACCCTCGGTCAGCGACGTGACCAGCTGGGAGACCTCCGGGCGCACGACCAGGGGCAATGCGGTGAAGCGGCGTTGCACCTGGTCCTCGGAGTCCAGGTCGTCCGCGGCGCGCAGACCGCCCACGGTCGGTACCGGCTCGTCGGCGAGCACGCGGTAGGTGCGCCCGCCGGTGCGGTCGTCTTCGCTCCACACCGTGCCGCTGATTTCGTCGAACCGCCAGTCGCCTCCGCCGTCGACCTGCCGCGTGGCGTAGTACGTGGGCAGGAAGCGGTCGTCGTGGTCCAGCACCTCGATTTGCGCGTCGACCGTACGGGTCCGGCTGCTGCCCGGTGCCCCGGGCAGGTCGCCGGCGCCGGCGTCGAAGGTGTCATCCAGTGACGCCAGGGCCCACCCCTGGTCGGTGTAGACCTCCAGGCTGGTCACCCGCAGGTAGTACGGGTCGTCGACGTTGGTCTGCACGCGCAGCAGGTCCAGCGACTCGGGGAGTCTCAGCTCTCCCACCAGCTGCGCCAGCGGGCTCAGCGAGGTACCCGGCCCGGCACCGGCCCCGCCGCCGGCCGGCCGGATCAAGCCGGGCGGGAGCGCCGGCACCAGCAGCGGGAGGGCGATGCCACAGACCACGGCGAGCAGACCGATCCGCTGGGCCGCGACCAGGCCGAACGTGGGCGCCTGGTCCTCGTCGTCGGGACGGCGGCCCCAGCGCAGCAGGTGTTCGCGGCTGTCGACGAAGAGCAAGAGCAGGAAACCCGCCGTACCGCCGACGAACGGCCACCACGGGATGCCCTGCACGAGGGCGGCGGTCGGGATGGAGTACAGCACCAGCAGGGCGAGTCCGGCCACCGCCGGCCGGCGCATGCTGACCGCGAGGATGTCCACGGTGACCGCGACCACGGCCACGCCGATCGCAGCCAGGAAGATCAGCTCGTCGAGGGACTGCGCGGGCGAGACCTGGGTGCGTACGGCGTAGCCAGCCGCCTCCAGCAACGTGCGCATCTCACCGAGACTGGCGGGGGTCGGCAGCACCCCCAGCAAGGCGTTGCCCGGCACGTACAGGGCGGTCAGGGCGAGCAGGGCGCCGGCCAGCTCGAGCAGCGGGGCCCAGGGAGCGGTGGCGGAGAAGCGGCGGGCCAGCACGCTGATCGCGACCACGACCGACAGCACGAGCACGACCGGCCCGAACCACCGCAGGTTCACGAACACCGGCTCCAGCGCGATGGAGGCGAGCAGCACCGCCACGCCGCCGGCCAGCGGCAACCTCGTTCCCACCGTCACGACCGGCCCCCGTTACGCTCGCTCATCGTCCACCCCTGACCTCGGCCGCGCCGGTCACGGCGGCCAGCCCGCGGGCCGCGCCGAATCCGGAACTGGCGAACGAGGACACCCCCACCTGGGCCCAGGCCTGCGCGATCGTCGTGTCCCGCCGCCCGACCACCACCCGCCAACCGCATCGGCGCAGCAGGCCGGCGGTGGCCTCGTGCCGCGCCTGGACGGCCGCGATCGAAGCGCGGTTGCCGGCGCTGCTCTCCCGCCAGTTCGCGATGTCGCACAGGACCGCGATGCTGCGCGCGCCGCCGGCCCGGCCCGCCGCCAGCGTCTGCGCCTCCTCCGGGCCGACGTCACCGAGGACGGCGACGAGCAGGCCGTCCTCGTTGGAGTGCCGCAGTGCCTGGACGCCGCGCTCGAGCGTCTCGTTCGGCGAGTGCGGCAGGACGGCGAGCTGGTCCAGCAGGTGGTGGGCGGCGCGGAAGTCGCCGTCGGCGCCGGTGTGCAGCTCACCGCCGTCGGTGAACAGCCGCAGCGAGTATCCGAGCCGCCCGAGGTGTACCCCGATGCTGGCCGCCGCGCTCACCGCCCACTCGAAGCTGGCCGCCGAGCCTTCACCGTGGTGTCGCGCCAGCCGGGTGTCCAGGATCATCGCCGCCCTGGTCTGCCACGGCTGCTCCTCCCGGCGGACCATGAGCTTTCCGATCCGCGCCGTGGAACGCCAGTGCACCTTGCGCAGGTCGTCACCGTTGCGGTACTCGCGGGTGGCGGCGTCCTCGTCGCCCTGGATGGCCACCGACCGGGACGAGCTGTCGCCTCCGGTCGACCAGGCCCCGCCCAGGCCGACCGGCGGTAGGGGGTGGACCTTGGGCACCACGGTCAGGGTGTGTGTGCTGGTGAATCCGCGGGACAGCTCCACCAGGCCGAACGGGTCGGTCAGGCGCAGCCGCATCGGGCCGATCCGGTAGCGCCCGCGCAGCTCCGCCTTGGCCGAGTAATGCACGCTGCGCTCCCACCCCGAGGGGATCCGGTCCACGACGAAGCGCGGGCGGGTCCCGAGGGTGTAGGGCAGGGTGTCCTCGAGCAGCAGCAGTCCGGTGGTGATCCGGCCCAGGTTGGTGAGGCTGACCCGCACCGTGGCCGGCTCGCCGGCCGGGACCCGCGCAGGGGAGATCACCCGGTCGCAGGAGAGCCGGAACTGGGTCCGCGCGACGAGCGCCGCGGCGATCAGCGGCAGGGCGACGAGGAAAGCCGCGACACGGAGCAGGTCGGCCTCGCCGAGCACCAGGGCGCTGAGCGCAGCCGAGAGCCCGGCGGCGACGAAACAGCGCCCCCGGGTGGTCAGCGCCGACAAAGCCTGCCGCACCTGTACCTCCCGCTACCGCACGCCGGTCTCGACGGTCCCGCGCGGCACGGGGACCGTCCGCACGAGCTCGGCGATGATCTGCTCGGCGTCGCGTCGCGCGATCTGAGCCTCCGGCGTCAGGATCACCCGGTGCGGCAGGCACGAGCCGACCAGCGCCTGGATGTCGTCGGGCAGCACGTAGCCGCGGCCGGCGAGTGCCGCCTGGGCCCGGGCGGCCCGGAGCAGCTGCAGCGAAGCTCGCGGCGAGGCACCAAGTCGCAGCTCGGGCGAGCGGCGGGTTGCGTTCGCGAAGTCGACCAGGTACTTCTGCACCGGCTCGGAGACGTGCACCTGGCGGACCGCCCTGATCAGGGCGCGGACCTCTCGCGCCGACGAGACCGGCGCCAGGCCCTCCAGCGGGTCGACGCCGGAGTGTCCGTTGAGCATCGCGAGCTCGGCGTACACGTCCGGATAGCCCATCGAGACCCGGGCGGTGAACCTGTCGCGCTGCGCCTCCGGCAGCGGGTACGTGCCCTCCATCTCGATCGGGTTCTGGGTGGCCAGCACCATGAACGGCGACTCGAGCTGGTACGTCGTGCCGTCGACGGTGACCTGCTGTTCCTCCATGCACTCCAGCAGGGCGGACTGCGTCTTGGGCGAGGCCCGGTTGATCTCGTCACCGACGACGAGGTTGGCGAACACCGCCCCCGGCTTGAACTCGAAGTCGTGTGCTTCCTGGTTGTAGACGCTGACCCCGGTGACGTCGCTGGGCAGCAGGTCGGGAGTGAACTGGATCCGCCGGACCGACGAGTCGATCGAGCGGGCCAGGGCTTTGGCCAGCTTCGTCTTGCCGACTCCCGGCACGTCCTCGATCAGCAGGTGCCCCTCCGCGAGCAGGACGACGATCGCCAGCCGCACCACCTCCGGCTTGCCCTCGATCACCCGCTCGATGTTCGCCGCGATCCGGCCCATTGCCTCCCGGACCCGGTCCAGACCGAGCGGCTCGGCGTCGGAGTCCAGGTCGTCGGCTCGGCGATCACCTCCGTGGCGAGGGTCGTTGTCCAGGTCGTCCATGGCGCTGCCTGGGAGCACGCGGCCTCCTTGCCTCGAGTGCCGCAGCGCTTCGGACGTGCGGCCGATCACTGCCCGGCACTCTATGTGCCGCTTCGGACGGAACCGGGTTTCCGTATCCAAACCTTTGCCGTTCGACCAGTTCCGGGTGCGACACCTCTGCGGCCCTCCGAAGTCCCTTAAGCGACACGCCTGAGTGCTGTTCGGGTGGGGAGCTGTGGGGTACGGTGGTGATCGGTGGGGGCAGGTGGCTGCGTTCCGTGGGGAGGTGGGCATGTTTCTGGGTACCCACCACCTCCGGATGGACGAAAAGGGCCGGATCGCCCTGCCGGTGCGCTTTCGCGAGCGGTTGGTCGACGGGCTGGTGATGGCCAAGGGCCAGGAACGCTGTGTCGCGGTCTACCCCCAGGCGTACTTCGACCGGCGCGGCGAGGAACTCAGCCGGGCACCGGCCACCTCGCCGAAGGTGCGCGACTACCAGCGGCTGCTCTTCGCCAGCGCGGATGACCCCACCCCCGACAAGCAGGGGCGGGTCGTGGTCAACGCCGAGCTTCGCGGCTACGCCGCCCTGGAACGCGACTGCGTCGCGATCGGGGCGAACAGCTACGTCGAGTTGTGGAACCGCGAGGCCTGGGCGGCGTTCCTCGCCGACCGCGAACCGCAGTTCGCCCGGCTGGAGGAGGAGGTGGTGCCAGGCGTCCTGTGAGCAGCACCGCGAAGAGCGCTGCGCGCAGCCGACCCCCACGTCCGTATCCATCGGTCTCCCCCGAGCGAGCCCTGGCGCACCTTCCCCGGCGCCAGGTAGCGACTCGGGCGGGGACCCATGGAGACGGCCACAGAGACGGCCAGCCCCAGTCCCCACCGATCCCCACCCGAGAGGCGGAACATGACCAGCGGTACGCCGGAGCACGTGCCCGTGCTGCTGGAGCGCTGCCTGGCCCTGCTCGCCCCGGCGGTGGCCGGCCGGCCGGCCGTGGTCGTCGACGCGACGCTCGGGCTGGCCGGGCATGCCGAGGCGCTGCTGCGCGAGCATCCCCAACTGCGCCTGGTCGGACTCGACCGTGACCGCGAGGCCCTGCGGCGCAGTGGCGACCGGCTGGCGGCGTACGCCGGCCGGACGAACCTCGTCCACGCGGTGTACGACGAGATGCCCGCCGTCCTGGTCGAGCTGGGCCTGCCGGCGGTCGACGGCGTGCTCTTCGACCTCGGCGTGTCCTCCATGCAGCTCGACCGCGGCGAGCGCGGGTTCGCCTACTCCCACGACGCGCCACTGGACATGCGGATGGACCAGTCGGCCGGGCGCACCGCGCAGGACGTCGTCAACGGCTACAGCGCGGCCGAGCTGGCCCGGGTCCTCCGGGTGTACGGCGAGGAGCGCTTTGCCAGCCGGATCGCCGCGGCCATCGTCCGCGCCCGCGGGCAGGAGCCGCTGACCTCGACCGCCCGGCTGGCCGAGCTCGTCCGCTCGGCGGTACCCGCCGCGACCCGTCGTACCGGCGGGCATCCGGCTAAGCGGACCTTCCAGGCGCTGCGGATCGAGGTCAACGACGAGCTCGGCGTACTGCGCACCGCCGTCCCCGCGGCCATCGCCGCCCTGGCCCTCGGTGGCCGGCTCGTCGTACTCAGCTACCAGTCCCTGGAGGACCGCATAGTGAAGCGCACCCTGGCGGCCGAGGCGACCGACCGCACCCCACCGGGCCTGCCGGTGCCGTTGCCGTCGGCCGCCCCCGCGCTCCGGCTGCTCACCCGGGGCGCCGAGCAGGCCGACGAGGCAGAGATCCGGCACAACCCGCGCGCGGCCTCGGTCCGGCTGCGCGCGGTCGAACGAGTCCGCCCCCGATCAGGAGCCCGTCAATGAGCACTCAGGTGGCCGTCCCCCTCCGTCGACGCGTCC
>JACCSC010000388.1 GCA_013813215.1 Geodermatophilaceae bacterium
GGCGCCGAGCGGGTGCTTGTCGACGATGAGCACGTCAGGGGCGAAGGCGGCCAGCGCCGACTCCAGGATGCTGCTGCGCAGCTGCACTACCTCGTCGAGCTCGACGGACAGTTGCCGGGCACCGTAGGCGCCGTCGTCGGACTTCTGCAGGCTCGGCAGGGTGATCAGGTCGCAGCCGGCCGGACGCTGAAACCCCGTGGATTCCAGGGAGCCGGCGAACAGCAGGACATCCGGGCTCCGCTCGTCGGAGCTGAACGCCCCCGCGATGGCCAGGTTGCGCCGGAGGTGACCGAGCCCCAGAGCGTCGTGGGAGTACAGCGCGACGCGCAGCCGACGCTCACCCCGCGGTGCCAGGACGTGCAGCGTCCGTGGGTTGTTGATGACCGACATGCTAACAGTTTGTGACGTCAGCATGACAGGAAGGTGAATCGGGCATGAAAGGGCTCTCATCTGAGCTGTGGCGCCGGTCACCCGTGCGTGTCACGTGACCCGGTCGCCCGGTGGCCGTTACCGTGTCGAACAGGTGTTCGGCGCTAGGAGGACGAGGTGCGGGTGCTCGGCATCGACCCCGGGCTGACCCGATGCGGCTTCGGCGTCGTGGACGGAGCGCCGGGCCGGCCGCTCGTCGCCGTCGACCACGGGGTGTTCCGGACCGCAGCCGGCGACGGGATCGGCGGCCGCCTGGCCGCGCTCGCGCTGGCGGTGGACGCCGCCATTGCTGCGCACCGGCCGGACGTCGTGGCCGTGGAGCGGGTCTTCAGCCAGCACAACGTCCGCACGGTCATGGGTACCGCGCAGGCCGCCGGGGTGGCGCTGCTCGTGGCCACGCAGGCCGGTCTGCCGGTCGCGCTGCACACCCCGAGCGAGGTCAAGGCGGCAGTCACCGGCTCGGGGGTGGCCGGCAAGGCCCAGGTGGCCACCATGGTGACGCGGCTGCTGCGGTTGTCGCAGGCGCCTTCGCCGGCCGACGCCGCCGACGCGCTCGCGCTGGCGATCTGTCACGTGTGGCGCGGCGCCGCGCAGAGCCGGCTCGACGGGGCGCTGGCCGCGCACCGGGGTGCGCGGTGATCGCCAGCGTGCGCGGCACGGTCGTCGCCCTCGGACCCGACGGTGCGGTCGTCGAGTTGGGGGGGCTGGGGCTGGCGATCCAGTGCACGCCCGGCACGCTGGCCCGACTACGAGTCGGCGAACCCGGGCGGCTCGCCACCTCGCTCGTCGTACGCGAGGACTCCCTGACCCTGTACGGCTTCGCCGACGACGACGAGCGGGGGCTGTTCGAGCTGCTGCAGACCGCGAACGGCGTCGGCCCCCGGCTCGCCCAGGCCATGCTGGCGATCCACCCGCCGCGGGAGATCCGGCGGGCCGTGGTCACGGCCGATGTGGCCGCGCTGACCCAGGTGCCCGGCGTGGGGAAGAAGGGCGCGGAGAAGCTCATCGTCGAACTGCGCGACCGCATCGGTTCGCTCAGCGACGACGTACCGGGAGCAGCCGACGGTCCGCTGACCCCGTCCGCCCCGTGGCGTGACCAGCTCCGGCAAGCCCTCGTGGGCCTGGGCTGGAGCGGGCGGGAGGCCGACGAGGCGGTGTCGGCGGTGGAGCCCCCAGCCGGGTCCGACGTGGAACTGGCGGTGCTCCTGCGCGAGGCGTTGCGGATGCTGGGCCGACGATGACCGATTTTCCGGTGGAACAGCCCACGGCCGTCTCGCCGGAGGCCGACGGCGACGAGCGGGAGTTCGAATCCTCGCTGCGCCCCCGCCGACTGGCCGAGTTCGTCGGTCAGGAGCGCGTCCGCGAGCAGCTGCAGTTGGTGCTGGAGAGCGCCAAGCGCCGGGGCAGCCCGCCGGACCACGTCCTGCTGTCCGGGCCACCGGGACTGGGCAAGACGAGCCTGGCGCTGATCATCGCCGCGGAGCTGGGGGCACCGATCCGGGTGACCAGCGGCCCGGCGATCGAGCGGGCCGGCGACCTCGCGGCGATGCTGTCCACCCTTACCGAGGGCGACGTGCTCTTCATCGACGAGATCCATCGGATCGCCCGGCCGGCCGAGGAACTGCTGTACGTCGCGATGGAGGACTTCCGGGTCGACGTCATCGTGGGCAAGGGCCACGGCGCGACGGCGATCCCATTGGACGTGGCGCCGTTCACCCTGGTCGGGGCGACGACACGTTCGGGTCTGTTGACCGGGCCGTTGCGGGACCGGTTCGGCTTCGTCGCCCACATGGACTTCTACTCCGATTCCGACCTGGTCCGGGTGCTTCGCCGCAGCGCCGAGGTACTGGGGGTGGCGTTGCTCCCCGAGGGCTCGGAGGAGATCGCCGGCCGGTCGCGGGGAACCCCGCGGATCGCCAACCGGCTGCTGCGCCGGGTTCGCGACTTCGCCGAGGTCCGGGCCGACGGCGTGGTGTCCCGCCAGATCGCGCAGGAGGCGCTGGCGGTCTACGACGTCGACGAACTCGGGCTGGATCGGCTTGACCGGGCGGTGCTCGACGCCCTCATTCGCCGCTTCGGCGGGGGACCGGTCGGTGTCTCGACGATTGCGGTAGCCGTCGGTGAGGAGGCGCAGACCGTCGAGGAGGTCGCTGAGCCGTTCCTCGTCCGGGCCGGCCTGCTGGCCCGCACGCCGCGCGGCCGGGTGGCCACCGATGCCGCCTGGGTGCACCTCGGTTTGCCGCCGCCGGGCGGGCGCGCGGGGTGGCCTGGCACCATGGAGGCGACCCTGTTCGAGCCCGGGTAGGCGGCGTCCGGTAGCGGACGACCGGCCTTCGGGTCGTTGGCGCGCCGCGCGGGTGCGCCTAGACTCGCCCGGCAAGCGCATCCGGGCGCGGCAGGCAATCCCGCGCGAAGGCGCCGAATAGCTAGAGGATGGTTCGTGGAGTCGCTGTTGCCGATCCTGCTGATCGGGCTGGCCTTCGTGCTGCTGTTCGTGTTGCCGGCCCGGCAGCGCAAGAAGATGGCCGAGCGCCAGACCACACTGCAATCCTCGCTCACGGTGGGTACGCCGATCATGCTCACCTGTGGGCTGCACGGGACCGTCAAGGGCCTGCACGACGACAGCATCGACGTGGAGATCGCGCCCGGAACGGTGGCCCGCTTCGCCCGCCCCGCCGTGCTCGAAGTCCGTTCGAGCTCCTCGCCGGCCGGCGGCGGCAGCGCCGGTCCGGTGGACCTGGGCAAGGCGTCGGACAACTAACTCGGTAGCGCTCCGCTCCCCAGCGCCGGTACTGCGGCGCGGAGTCGAGACATACTGGCCGTGACCGGGCCGCCCTCGTGGGCCGCCCGCAGACGGCATCGGACGACGGAGGAGAAGGAACAGGTGGCAGCCCCGCCCGGCCAGCTGCGTACAGGGCGGTACTTCGCCGCGCTGGCGGCCGTCATCGCCGCGCTCTACGCTCTGGTCTTCTTCGTCGGCGACGCGACAACTCCACGCTTGGGCTTGGACCTGGTCGGCGGTACGACGGTCACCCTGCAGGCGCGGACGCCCGACGGCCAGCCGCCGACGGCGGAGAGCCTGGAGCAGGCCCGGCAGATCATCGAACGCCGGGTCAACGGCCTGGGCGTGGCCGAGGCCGAGGTGGTCACCGAGGGCGAGACGAACATCGTCATATCGGTGCCGGGTGACGACGGCGAACAGGCCAAGGAACTGGGGCAGACCGCGCAGCTGCGGCTGCGCCCGCTCGTCACCCAACCGCTGCCGGCCACTGGGCCCCCGCCGGCGACCCCGCCGGCGAGTGGGACCGACAGCGGTACGCCGACCACACCGGCCGCCCCCACGTCCGAGGCCTCCGGCGCGTCGGCCAGCGAGTCCGCCGCCGGGCTGGCCCCCGGTGATCCCACGACGACTAGCACCAGTGCCCCGCCGAGCGACGCCGCGACATCGGCTCCACCCACCGACGGCGGCTCGGCGGCCGATCCGTGCGCCGGGCTCGCCTCGGACGAGGCGGTGACCCTGGAATGCGCGCAGCAGCAGCTCGTGGACCTCGACTGCAGCGAGCAGGATCCGACCGCCGCGCCGGACCTGCCCGCGTCCCACGTCGCCGCGTGCAGCACCGACGGCGCGGTCAAGTACCTGCTGGGACCGTCGATCATCGAGGGCACGAGCATCGATGACGCCAGCTCCTCCTTCGACACGCAGGGCCTGACCGGCTGGAACGTGCTGCTCGACTTCGACAACGCGGCGTCCGCGGAGTGGGCGCTGTACACCTCCCAGCACAACGTCAACGTCACGCCGAACGACCCGGCGAACCTCGTGGCCTTCACCCTCGACGGCGCGGTCATCTCGGCCCCGGAGATCCAGGGGACGATCCAGGGCACCACGACGATCACCGGTAGCTTCACCGAGGAGACCTCCGCCGACCTGGCGAACTCCCTGAAGTACGGCTCGCTGCCGCTCACCTTCGAGCAGGGCAACGCGCAGACGATCTCCGCGACTCTCGGGCTCGAGCAGCTCCAGGCCGGCCTGATCGCCGGCGGCATCGGTGTCGCGCTCGTGTTCGTCTACGCGATGCTCTACTACCGGCTGCTCGGTCTGATCACCATCGCCAGCCTGCTGCTGTCCGCCGTCGTGGTCTACGCGGTGCTTGTCATCCTGGGCCGGCAGATCGGCTTCACCCTGACCCTGGCCGGCATCGCCGGGTTCATCGTCGCCATCGGCATCACGGCGGACTCCTTCGTCGTGTTCTTCGAACGCCTGAAAGACGAGATCCAGGAGGGACGCTCGGTGCGCTCCGCCGTACCGCGAGCGTGGGTCCGGGCCCGGCGGACAATCCTGTCCGCGGACGCCGTCAGCTTCCTGGCCGCGGCCATCCTCTACTTCCTGGCCATCGGCGAGGTCAAGGGCTTCGCGTTCACCCTGGGCCTGTCCACGGTCCTCGACCTGGTCGTCGTCTTCCTGTTCACCCACCCCGTGGTGAGCCTGCTCTCGCGCAACCGCAGCTTCACTTCCCCGCGCTTCTCCGGACTCGGGCAAGCCGTTGACGTCGCGCCGGCCCCGACCGAGGCCGATCAAGGTTCGGGGGCGCGGGAGCGGGCCGCGGCCCGCCGGCGCGCGGAGGCTGGGACCCGCTCGTCCAGGGCCGGCACCAAGGCGACCGCGCACAGTGCCGGAAGCGAGGACTGAGCGCCGTGGCCAGCATCGGAACCCGGCTCTACCGCGGCGAACTCGGCTTCGACTTCATCGGCAACGCCAAGCGGTGGTACATCGCCTCGGCGGTCATCCTGCTGATCTGCCTGGCCTCGATGGGCCTGCGCGGCTTCAACTTCGGCATCGAGTTCGAGGGCGGGAACTCCTTCCAGCTGGCGGGCACCGAGCAGCAGGTCGAGCAGGTCGAAACCGCCGTCGAGGATCTCGGCGTCGAGGTGGTGACAGTCCAGGTGGTCGGCGGCAACGCGCTGCTGCTGCGCACGCCGGAGCTGGACAACGCCGCCGCCGCCGAGGTCGCGAGCGTGCTCGCCGACACGGTTGGGATCGACGAGGCCGACGTCAGCGAGTCCGCGGTCAGCGCGCGCTGGGGCGGCGACATCACGAGCAAGGCCCTCCAGGCGCTCATCGTCTTCCTGATCGCGGTGGTCATCTTCATCGCGATCCGCTTCCAGCCCAAAATGGCCGTGGCCGCCGTGGTCGCGCTGCTGCACGACCTGGTGGTCACGGCCGGGATCTACTCCCTGGTCGGCTTCGAGGTGAGTCCCTCGACGGTGATCGGTCTGCTGACCATCCTCGGCTTCTCGCTCTACGACACCGTCGTGGTGTTCGACAAGGTGGACGAGAACACCCGCGGCATCCTGGGCGGTTCGCGTACCACGTACTCCGCCGCAGCGAACCTCGCGGTCAACCAGACGCTGATGCGCTCGATCAACACCTCGTTGATCGCGCTGCTGCCCGTGGCCGGCCTGCTCTTCGTCGGCGCCGGATTGCTCGGCGCGGGCACGTTGAAGGACCTCGCGCTGGTGCTCTTCGTCGGGCTGGCGGCCGGCGCCTACTCCTCGATCTTCCTGGCCACCCCGATCCTGTGTGACCTCAAGGAGCGGGAGCCGGCGTACGCCGCCCTGCGCAAGCGGGTCGAGGCCCGCAAGGCCTCCGGCCGCGGTGCCGACGTTGACGCGCCCGGACCGGCCAGGACCACCGCGAAGCGCCCGGCCAAGGCGGCGGCGGGGCCGAAGGGGAAGCCGGTCCCGCGGCAGCCGGCTGCGGGCAAGGGGGCCAGTGCGCCGAAGCCGGGCGCGAAGGCGCAGGGCAGCACGGCGGCGTCAGTCCCGTTGACCAAGACCGGCACGGCGACCGCCGAGGCCGAACGCGACACCCCGGCGCCCACGGAGGAGCCGTCCGCAGCGGCGGAGACCGACCATGCTGTGGCGGCGCCCCAGCCGTCCGCCCGGCGCGGGAACGCCCCGCGCGCCACATCCTCGGTCACCGAGACGGCGGTGGACGATGCCTCGGCCGCTGCCGGCCCGGCGACCGAGGACGCCTCCACCGACGAGACACTCGCTGACGACGCGGTGGTCGAGGACCCCGCTACCACCCCGGAGAAGCCGACCGGTGCGAGCGCGGCTCAGCGCCGATCGACAGCTCGTGGCCCGTCCGCCGGCCAGCGCCCCCGGCCGACGAGCAAGCAGCGCGGACGCCCGGCGGGCAAGCGCAAGCGGTGAGCGCCGGGCAGGCCGCCGGTGAGCTGGGCCGGCGGATCCGGAGCCTGATCCTCGACGTCCCCGACTTTCCGGCGCCGGGCATCCTGTTTCGCGACATCCTGCCGGTGCTCGCCGAGCCCGAGGCGTTCGCCGCCGTCGTCGAGCACGTGACGCAGGATCCGGTGATGGCCGACGTCGATGTCGTGGTCGGCGTCGAGGCCCGTGGCTTCCTGCTGGCCGCGCCGATCGCCCTGGCCGCCGGTCTCGGCGTCGTCCCCCTGCGCAAGCCCGGAAAGCTCCCGGGTCCGATCTGGAGTTCGGAGTACGACCTCGAGTACGGCGCCGACGTCCTGGAGCTGCAACGCACCGCGCTGCGACCTGGGCAGCGCGTTCTGCTCGTCGACGACGTGCTGGCCACCGGCGGCACGCTGGCCGTCGCAAGTCGCCTGGTGGCCCTGGCCGGAGCCAGCGTCGCCTCGGCGTGGGTGCTCGTGGAACTCGCCGACCTCGGTGGCCGGGCCGCCGTCCCCGGGCCGGTCGCGGCGATGCTCACGCTCTGACGTCGATCCCGGTGCCGAAATACCTCTTCAGTCAGTATCCGCGAACCACTTGCAGTAAGCCGGGCTGCCCTCGATGCTGAGCGGGCAGTCCCGGGCAAGAGGGCTGCCGACGGGTCCGTCGCTCGGCGGACACCGCGGCCGCGGACCGTCGACCGGCTCCAGGCATGGGGGATCCACGTGCATGACAAAGCGTTCGTCAAGCAGGCCATCTTCCGCAGCACCGAGAACCGGCTGGACCGCCGTCGCTTCCTCGCCGCGACCGGACTGGCCGGTGCCGGTGTCGGTGTTGCCGCGCTGACCGGCTCCACCGCGGCGTACGCCGAGGAAGCGGCCGGCGGCGCGATCAGCGACGAGGCGGTGCTGAACTTCGCGCTGAACCTGGAGTACCTCGAAGCCGAGTTCTATCTGCGCGCGGTCCGGGGCTTCGGGCTCGGTGTCCGGTCCATCGGCGGACGCGGTGACCTCGGCCGGGTCACCGGCGGGCGCCAGGTGCCCTTCGTCACCAAGTCGATCAGGCAGTACGCCGAGGAGATCGCCGTCGACGAGCAGGATCACGTCGAGTTCCTGCGCGGAGCGCTCGGCTCGGCCAAGGTGGCGCGGCCCACGATCGATCTCGTGGACAGCTTCACCGCCGCCGCCCTCGCCGCCGGGCTGATCGGCCCAGGGGAGACCTTCGACCCGTTCGCGAACGAGACGAACTTCCTGCTCGGCGCGTTCATCTTCGAAGACGTCGGCGTGACTGCATACAAGGGAGCGGCGCCGCTGCTCGCGAGCAAGGTGTTCCTGGAGGCGGCGGCCGGCCTGCTCGCCGTCGAGGCATACCACGCGGCCAACATCCGCACCGTGATGTTCGCCAACGACCTGGGGGCCGAGGCGCAGGCCATCTCCGACGCCCGCGACAGCCTCGACGGGCCGGAGGACAAGGACCAGGGCATCACCCGAGGCGGCAAGGCGAACATCGTCCCGACCGACAGCAGCGGTCTGGCGTTCAGCCGGACGGCCGGGGAGGTACTCAACATCGTCTACCTGAACCCGGCGTCGGTGACCTCCGGTGGCTTCTTCCCCGACGGCGTCAACGGCGAGATCAACACCAGCGACCCGAACGACTGACCGTTCGTCCGGCCGGGGGCCGGATGATGCGCCGGTGGCCGCCATCCCGAGGGGGACTGCGGCCGCCGGTCGGTCGGGGGAGCGCGCGACGACCGGTCGGTGCGGCTCCCATGCGGGAGCCCGACCGGTCCTAGACTTGTCCAGGCAAGCACAGCTGGAGGAGTCGCTCTGAACCCACCGCCGTCCGCTCCCAGCCAGTCCGGCGCCGTGCCCGCGGCCGGACCCGCGGCGGTCGAGCCCGCCGCGGACCGGACACCTACCCCTGCCGAGGTGGCCACCAGCGGCACGACGCCACCGCGAGCGATGACCCCGCCGGGCGAGCCCGGTGGAGCCTTGCGCCGGCGGCGGGTCCGCGACCGGATCGCGCGGCGGATGATGCCCGGACCACGGCCGTCGGTGCCCATCCGCCCGGTGCTCGAGCCTTTGGCCGGGGTGCTGCTGGCCGCGCACCCCAAGGCCGATGTGGCCACCCTGCAACTCGCCTACGACGTCGCCGAGGAGCGCCACCGCGGACAGCTGCGCAAGAGCGGCGACCCGTACATCACCCACCCGCTCGCCGTGTCGCACATCCTGGCCGAGCTGGGGATGGACGCCACGACCCTGGTGGCCAGCCTGCTGCACGACACCGTCGAGGACACCGGCTTCACCATTCAGGAGATCGCCGCGCAGTTCGGCCCCGACGTCGCGCACCTCGTCGACGGGGTTACCAAGCTCGACCGGGTCCGCTACGGCGACGCCGCCGAGGCCGAGACGATCCGCAAGATGATCGTCGCGATGGCCCGCGACCCCCGCGTCCTGGTCATCAAGCTCGCCGACCGGTTGCACAACATGCGCACCCTGGGTCACCTGCCGCGACCCAAGCAGGAGGCCAAGGCGCGGGAGACCCTCGAAGTGCTGGCCCCGCTCGCGCACCGGCTGGGGATGAACACGGTGAAGTGGGAGCTGGAAGACCTCGCCTTCGCCACCCTGTACCCCAAGCGGTACGACGAGATCGTCCGGCTGGTCGCCGAGCGCGCCCCCTCGCGGGACACCTACCTGACCGAGGTCGGTGACCGGGTGCGGGCCGAGCTCAAGGGCGCCCGGCTGTCCGCGGTCGTGACCGGCCGGCCCAAGCACTACTACTCGATCTACCAGAAGATGATCGTCCGCGGCCGGGACTTCAACGACATCTACGACCTGGTCGGCATCCGGGTGCTGGTGGACACCATGCCGGACTGCTACGCCGCCCTCGGCGTACTGCACGCGGCCTGGCAGCCGGTGCCGGGCCGGTTCAAGGACTTCATCGCCACCCCGAAGTTCAACATGTACCAGTCGTTGCACACCACGGTGATCGGGCCGGACGGCAAGCCGGTGGAGATGCAGATCCGGACCCGGGACATGCACCGCACAGCGGAGTACGGCATCGCGGCGCACTGGAAGTACAAGGAGACCCCGGAGGGTTCCCCGACGCTGAGCCAGGACGAGATGCTCTGGCTGCGCCAGCTCGTCGACTGGCAGCGCGAGACCGCCTCGCCCGGGGAGTTCCTGGAGACGTTGCGCTACGACCTCGGCCATCGCGAGGTGTTCGTGTTCACCCCCAAGGGTGAGGTCATCAGCCTGCCCGGCGACTCGACGCCGATCGACTTCGCCTACGCCGTGCACACCGAGGTGGGGCACCGTTGCATCGGTGCCCGGGTCAACGGCAGCCTGGTCGCGCTGGAGCGCAAGCTGGCCAACGGCGACGTCGTGGAGATCTTCACCTCGAAGTCGGCCACCGCCGGTCCGTCACGCGACTGGTTGACCTACGTCGCGAGCTCCCGGGCCCGCACGAAGATCCGGCAGTGGTTCGCCAAGGAGCGCCGTGAGGACGCCATCGAGGGCGGCAAGGACGCCATCGGCAAGGCGATGCGCAAGCAGGGCTTGCCGCTGCAGCGGCTGCTCGGTGGAGACGCCCTGGCCACCTTGGCCCGGGACCTGCACTTCGCCGACGTGAGCGCGCTGTACGCCGCGGTGGGGGAGCACCAGGTGTCGGCGCAGTCCGTCGTACACAAGCTCGTGCTGTCACTCGGCGGGACCGAGGGCGCCGTCGAGGACATCGCCGAGACCGCCGTACCGGCCAAGGACGTCCGTCGCCGGCCCACCGGCGACCCGGGCGTCGTCGTCCGCGGGGCCTCCGAAGTCTGGGTCAAGCTGGCCAAGTGCTGTACGCCGGTGCCGGGCGATCTCATCCTGGGCTTCGTCACCCGCGGGGGCAGCGTGTCCGTGCACCGCCAGGACTGTACGAACGCCGGTTCGCTGCACGCCCAGGCCGACCGGTTGATCGAGGTCGAGTGGGAACCGTCGACGAGCTCGGTGTTCCTGGTCGCCATCCAGGTCGAGGCGCTGGACCGCCACCGCCTGCTCTCCGACGTCACCCGGGCGCTGTCCGACCAGAGCGTCAACATCCTGTCGGCGACCGTGCAGACCACGCGGGACCGGGTCGCGGTCAGCCGGTTCACCTTCGAGCTGGGCGACCCGAAGCACCTGTCGGACCTGCTGCGCATGGTGCGCCACGTCGAGGGCGTGTACGACGTGTACCGGGTCAGCGGCGGCTGAGACATTCCCCAGGGGGCTTCGCCCCCCGGACCCCCCGCTCAGGGGGGCGCTGCCCCCTGACACCCCCCGCCGGGGGCGCTGCCCCCGGGCTTGTCGCTCCGCTCGCGCAGCGCCCTGACACCCCCCGCCGGGGGGCGCTGCCCCCGGGGTCGCTCGCTCCGCTCGCGCAGCCCCTGGAATGATCAGGACAGCTGGGTGATGGACTCGATAGTGATCGGCTGGTTCGGCGCGCCACCACCGGGGCTGGGCTCGAACGAGCCGTCGTTGCCTGCCGCGGCCACCGTCTCCACCACGTCCAGGCCCATGGTCACGGTGCCGATCACGCTGTAGGCCGGGTCCAGGGTCGTGTCGACGAACATGATGAAGAACTGGCTGCTGGTGGTGTCCGGTGCCCCGCTGTTGGCCATCGCGATCACGCCCTTGGCGTACGGGTTCTCGCCGGCCGGCGCCTCCTGCGAGTAGGCGTACCCGGGCCCGCCGCTGCCGGTGCCGCTCGGGTCGCCGCACTGCAGCACGCCGAAGATGTCCTGGTTGACCATCCGGTGGCAGGGGCTGTCGTCGTAGAACCCCTGGGCGGCCAGGTAGGTGAAGCTCTGCACGGCGCACGGCGCCAACGCACGGTCCAGGCTGAACGTCATGTCGCCCTGGCTGGTCGCGACGGCCAATTCAACGGTGCCCTCGGTGGGAGCCGGCGTCTCCGGCAGCCCGACGTCGGTGACGTTGGGAGCGGCCGGGTCGCCGGGGATGAAGGCGCACTCACCGGGCACGGCCGAGGCGCTCGGCTCGGTCACTGCGGGGTCGGTCGTCGGCATCGGGCTGGCCGCTTCCTGCGGATCGTCGGAGCCCAGGGTGGTGATCAGGAAGACCGCACCGACGACGACGAGGACGGCCAGGGCCGCGGCCAGCGTGAGGTTGCGCTGGCGCCGCTTGTGGGCCAGCGCCGCCCGGCGTTCCAGCTGGCGTTGCAGGTGTCGCTGCGCAGCCTGCCGCTTCTGCTTGCTCGTCGGCACGAACTCTCCTCGAGGTAGACCTCACCCGTTGCCTCGGCGGTCCGTCATCGTGGACCACCGGTGACCGGTCCGCCACGATACGGGACGCCGTGTGAGGCCCCGATGAGGCAAGCACCGGTCAGCCGGTCAGCAGCTCCACCCGAATCCCGGAGAACCGCCGGAAGTCGCGGTCGTTGTCAGGAGGTGTCCACCCCGTGTTCTCGGCAGATGGCGACGAGAACCGCATCGTTCGTGACCGCACCGCGCACCTGACTGGCCCGGATGATCTCGGCCAGCAGTACCCAGTGCCGAGCCCCTGGCATGAGAACACACGCGCTCGCACTCGTCAGCAGGCCGTCGAGGGCTGTGATGGCGGTGCCCATCGCCGTCGGCGGACTGAACACCGGCTGGGTGACGACCCGAACGACCCCCCCACGATGGGTAGGCCCCACGGGGTAGCGCCTTCGGCCAGTGACTTCAGCCGCTCGCGGGCCACGCCGTGCAGGGGGGACTCGGCCCGGTGGGCGTAGACCAAGACGTTCGTATCCACCGCGATCACCGGCGGGAGGAGCCCCATTCGAGGCGGTCCGAGTACTCGTCGATGGCGGCGTTGCTGTCGATGCCGATCGATGGTGGTCGCGTGCCGTGCGTGACCGGAAAGTCGAAACTTGTACGGCGGGACGGACGGAGCACTCAGCAGCAGGCTCAGCGCCTCCTCGACGACACTGGTGAACGTCTTGCCGCGTTCGGCGGCAAGGTGCTTGGCCGCGGCGAAGAGGTCGTCGCTGCTCGGTAACCTGAGAGGACCACCACCGAGGAAACGAGGTAGCTGCGCTGTGCTCGTGACCGGGTTCCCCGCCGGAGCCTTCGGCACCAACTGTTTCGTGCTCGCTCCGGGGGCCGGGCAGGAGTGCGTCGTGATCGACCCCGGTCAGGACGCCGAACGCCCGCTGCGCGCGGTGTTGGAGGAGCACCGGCTCAAGCCGGTCGCCGTCGTACTGACCCACGGACACCTGGACCACATGTGGTCGGTCGTCCCGGTCTGTGACGGCTACGGCATCCCTGCCTACATCCACCCCGACGACCGCGCGATGCTGTCGGACCCACTGTCGTGGCACGGCGAGGCCATCGGCGCGATGATCCGCGGGCTGTCGTTCACCGAACCCTCCGACGTGGCCGAGCTGACCGACGAGGCACAGCTGGCGCTGGCCGGGGTCTCACTCACCGTCCGGCATGCGCCGGGGCACACCCGCGGGTCGGTCGCCTTCGAGCTGGCGCACCCCGAGGCGCCGGTCCTGCTGTCCGGTGACCTGCTCTTCGCCGGCTCGATCGGCCGGACCGACCTGCCCGGCGGATCGCACGAGCAGATGCTCGACTCGCTGGCCCGGGTCTGCCTGCCGATGGCGGACGAGACCATCGTGCTGCCCGGCCACGGCCCGCAGACGACGATCGGCGCGGAGCGCGCGACCAACCCGTACCTGCGTGGCCTTGCCACCAGCCCAGCCGTGCCCGCCGTACGCCGGGGCCTGTGATGTTCACCGCGCCCAAGGGAACCTACGACCTGCTGCCCCCACATTCCGAGGAGTTCCTCGCCGTGCGGGC
The DNA here is from genome assembly GCA_013813215.1 of Geodermatophilaceae bacterium. Classification (GTDB taxonomy): domain Bacteria; phylum Actinomycetota; class Actinomycetes; order Mycobacteriales; family Geodermatophilaceae; genus JACCSC01. The sequence continues at coordinate 13,457 of JACCSC010000388.1, forward strand.
CGCGCTGGTCGCACCGGCTCGGCTGGCCGGCTACGGCTACATCGAGACGCCGATCTTCGAGGACACGGCGCTGTTCGCCCGCGGTGTGGGGGAGTCCACCGACGTCGTCAGCAAGGAGATGTACACCTTCGACGACAAGGGCGGCCGCTCGCTGTCCCTCCGGCCCGAGGGCACCGCGGGGGTCATGCGCGCCGTGCTGGAGCACCACCTGTACGCCGGCCCGTTGCCGGTCAAGCTCTGGGCCGCCGGGCCGAGCTTCCGCTACGAGCGACCGCAGGCCGGCCGCTTCCGGCACTTCACCCAGGTCGACATCGAGGCGATCGGCCTGGACGACCCGACGCTGGACGCCGAGGTGCTGGCCCTGGCCGACGACGGCTTCCGGGCGGCCGGGCTGACCGGGTTCCGGTTGTTGCTGACCTCGCTCGGTGACGCCGCCTGCCGGCCGGCGTACCGCAAGCTGCTGCAGGAGTACCTGCGCGATGTCGACCTGGACGAGGACACCCGGCGCCGGGTCGAGCTCAACCCGCTGCGGGTGCTGGACGACAAGCGGGCTCAGGTGCAGGAGCAGCTGGCCGAGGCGCCGTTGATGGTCGATCACCTGTGTGCCGACTGCGCGGCGCACTATGACGTCGTTCGGGAGCGGCTGGCCGGGCTGGGGGTCCGCTGGGCGGAGGCCCCACGGCTGGTGCGCGGCCTGGACTACTACACCCGCACGACGTTCGAGTTCGTGCACGACGGCCTCGGCGCCCAGTCCGCGATCGGCGGCGGAGGGCGTTACGACGGGCTGTCCGCGCTCCTCGGCGGGCCGGACCTACCCGGGGTCGGCTGGGCGCTCGGCGTCGACCGGGTGCTGCTGGCCCGCCGCGCCGAGGGCGTGCCGGCCGTGGAGAGCACGCGCTGCGCGGTCTTCGCCGTACCGCTGGGTGAGGTCGCCACCGCCCGGCTGTCGGCGGTGGTCGGGGCGCTGCGCCGCGCCGGACTCGCGGCGGACATGGCCTACGGCGGGCGCGGGCTCAAGGGCGCCATGAAGTCCGCCGACCGGTCGGGGGCGGCGTACGCAGTCGTGCTCGGTGAGCGAGATCTGGCCGCCGGTGTCGCCCAGGTCAAGGACCTGCGCACCGGCGAACAGCAGGCCGTCGATCTCGACTCCCTCGTCACTACCCTCCAGGAGAAGCTGCAGTGATCCGCACGCACGCCGCCGGAACGCTCACCGCCGAGCTGGCCGGCCAACCCGTCACGCTGGCCGGCTGGGTGGCCCGCCGCCGGGACCACGGAGGGGTCATCTTCATCGACCTGCGCGACTCCTCCGGTCTGGTCCAGGTGGTGTTCCGGGAGGGCGACATGGCCCAGGCCGCGCACCGGCTGCGTTCGGAGTTCTGCCTGCGCGTGGTGGGCACCGTCGACCGGCGGCCGGCCGGCAACGAGAACCCGGAGCTGCCCTCCGGCGAGGTCGAGGTGACCGCCACCGAGCTGGACGTTCTGTCCGAGTCCGCCCCGCTGCCGTTCCCCGTCGAGGGCGCCGGTGCCGCCGGCGTGGGCGAGGACGCCCGGCTGCACCACCGCTACCTCGACCTGCGCCGGAGCGAGCCGGCCCGGATCCTGCGCCTGCGCTCGCGGGTCAACGCGGTGGCTCGGCGGCTCCTGGACGAGCGGGGCTTCATCGAGGTGGAGACACCGACGCTGACCCGATCCACCCCGGAGGGGGCCCGCGACTTCCTGGTGCCGGTCCGGTTGCAGCCGGGGAACTGGTACGCCCTGCCGCAGTCGCCGCAGCTGTTCAAGCAGCTGCTGATGGTGGCCGGCCTCGAGCGGTACTACCAGATCGCCCGCTGCTACCGGGACGAGGACTTCCGGGCCGACCGGCAGCCGGAGTTCACCCAGCTGGACATCGAGCAGTCCTTCGTCGACCAGGACGACGTGATCGAGCTCGGCGAGGAGGTCGTGGCCGCGCTGTGGGGCGACCTGCTCGGTGTGGAGGTACCGCTGCCGATCCCGCGGATGACGTACGCCGAGGCGCTGCGTCGCTACGGGTCAGACAAGCCCGACCTGCGGCTGGACCTGGAGCTGGTCGACCTGACCGCCTACTTCGCGGGCACCGAGTTCCGGGTCTTCCAGGCCGAGCATGTCGGCGCCGTCGTGATGCCCGGTGGAGCCGCACAGCCGCGCAAGACCCTGGACGCGTGGCAGGAGTGGGCCCGCAGCCGGGGCGCGCGGGGGCTGGCCTACGTGCTGGTCGGGGAGGACGGCGAACTGCGCGGACCGGTGGCCAAGAACCTGTCTGCCGAGCACCTGGCCGGGCTGCCCGAGGCGGCCGGTGCCGCACCCGGGGACTGCATGTTCTTCGGCGCCGGGCCGCGGGCCGAGGCGTTGGCGATCCTCGGCGCCACCCGGGTGGAAGTGGGCCGGCGCTGCGGGCTCATCGACGAGGATGCGTGGCGCTTCGTGTGGGTGGTGGATGCGCCCATGTTCGAGCCCGCCGACACGGCGGCCGGCGCGGCCGGCGGCTGGACCGCCGTACACCACCCGTTCACCGGGCCGAACGCCGACTGGACCTCGCGGTTCGACAAGGACCCGGCCCACGCGCTGGCCTACGCCTACGACATCGTCTGCAACGGCAACGAGATCGGCGGCGGGTCGATCCGGATCCACAGCGCGGACGTCCAGCAGCGGGTCTTCGATGTGATCGGGCTGACCCAGGAGCAGGCCAAGGAGCAGTTCGGCTTCCTGTTGGAGGCGTTCAGCTACGGGCCGCCGCCGCACGGCGGGATCGCCTTCGGTTGGGACCGGGTCTGCGCCCTGCTCGCGGGGACGGACTCGATCCGCGAGGTGATCGCGTTCCCGAAGACCGGTGGCGGCTACGACCCGCTGACGGGGGCACCGACCGCGATCACGCCCGCGCAACGCAAGGAGGCCGGCATCGACGCCGTCCCGAACCCTCGCTGACCGACGGCCGGTGCGTAGCCCTGCCCCTACGCTGTGTGCCGTCGCGCCACAGTTCCGGGAGGCTTGCCATGACCCGTACCCGCCGCCTGCTCGTCTGCCTGCTCGCCGCGCTCCCGGTTCTCGGTCTCGGATCGCCGGTCGTGGCCGCGCCGAGTGCGTCGGTGGCCGAGGGGGAACCGGGCACGCTGTCGCACTACGGCCTGGCCCGTAAGGACTGCCTCGGTACGGCGCGGAACACGACGTCGAAGGTCTGGTACACCGTCGCCGACGGCGTGCTGTCCGACGTCTACTCGCCCTACGTCGACCAGACCAACGTCGAGACGCTGCAGTACGTCGTGACCGACGGCGCGACGTTCACCGACCTGCAGACCCGCGACATGACCTACACGGTGCGCGCGGACGACACCGGGATGGTCTGCACGGTCACGAGCACCGCGAACAGCGGCCGCTACCGGCTGGTCACGACGTACCTCACCGATCCCGACCGCGACAGCGTGGTCCTGCGTACGACGCTGCTGCCCGCGCCCGGCCAGCCGCCGTTGCAGCTCTACGTCCGCTACGACGCGACGATCGGGGGCCACGGCGGTGGCGGCGACCCGGCGACCCAGAACGGCGGAGCCGACACCGCCACCGTGGACCGGGTGACCACGGCGCTGGTCAGCGGCGATGCCGAGACCAGTACCGATGCGGTCAACCGCGACTACGCCGCCCCGTTGGCCGGTGCCCTGCTCGCGGACGAGCCGTTCCTGCAGGCGCAGAGCGGCTACGCCGGGTCGGCCAGCGACGGGCTGGTGCAGCTGGACGCCAGCCGCCGGCTCACCTCCCGGGCCGCCACCGCCACCGCCGGCAACGTCGTCCAGACGGCCCGGCTGGACACCGGTGACAGCCGTGGGGCGGTCACGGTGGAACTCGCTCTGGGCTTCGGCCCGGACGGCCCGAGCGCCGTGGCCACCGCGGTGGCGTCCGTGGCGGCGGCGTACCCCGCGCTGCTGGCCGAGTACGTCGCCCAGTGGCGGGCGTACGACGACGGCCTCACGCTGCCCACGGCCGCCGATCTCGCGGCGGCCGGCCCGGCCGCGCGGGACGTGGCCCGGGCCGGCACGCTGTCGGCGAACGTGCTCAAGGCCAGCGAGGACAAGACCTTCCCCGGCGCCGTCGTCGCCTCGCTGGCCTCGCCCTGGGGGCAGGCGGTGTCGGCGGGGGAGCGGCCCGGCGGCGCGGCCGGACGGTACTTCGGCTCCTACCGCGAGATCTTCGGCCGCGACCTGTACGAGGCGTTCACCGGGCTGCTGTCCGTCGGTGACGTCACCACCGCCCAGGCGGCGGCCCGCTTCCTGCTCGAACGCCAGCAGCAGCCCGACGGCCGGCTGCCGCGCAACAGCCTGCTCAACGGTGAGGTCGCGCCGGACACCGGCGGGGACCAGCTCGACCAGACCAGCTACGCGATGCTGATGGCCTGGCAGTCCGGGCTGGCGGGAGACACCGGCTTGTACGACGACGTTCGGGCCGCTGCCGACTTCGTGGTCTCCCGCGGGCCATCCTTCGGCGTGGAGCGGTGGGAGGAGCAGACCGGCTACTCGCCGTCTACCATCGCCGCCGAGATCGCCGGCCTGGTGGCGGCCGCGGCCATCGCCGACGAGCAGGGCGACCCGGCGTCGTCCCGGACGTACCGCGCCACCGCTGACCACTTCACCCGCAACGTCAAGGGCTGGACCGTCACTACCAACGGTCCCTACTCCGCCGAGCCGTACTTCATCCGGCTGTCCAAGAACGGCGACCCGAACGAGGCTGTCGTCTACAACCTGGGCAACGGTGGGCCCGACGCCGACCAGCGCGCGGTCGTCGACGGTGGCTTCCTGGAGCTCACCCGGCTGGGCATCCTGCCCGCGTCGGACCCCGGCGTGCTGGCCACTTTGCCGATCGTGGACGACGTGATCGGTCGGGTCACACCGAGCGGACAGGGCTATTACCGGTACGGGACGGACGCCGCGGGCAGCGAGGACGGGTACGGCGAGGACGCCGTCACCGGTCGCCCCTGGCCGACCACCGGCACCGGTGACGGGCACCTGTGGCCGGTGCTCTCGGGGGAGCGGGCCGAGCACGCCCTGACCGCGGGCGACGCGGCGGAGGCCACCGACCTGCTGGTCGCGATGGCGAGGTACTCCAGCGGCGTCGGGCTCGTCCCGGAGCAGGCCTGGGAGGGCCCGGCGCTGGCCGAGTCGCCCTACGGCACCCCACCCGAGCAGGGCTCGATCGGCTTCCGGCCCGGCCGGCCGACCGGCTCGGCCGCGCCGCTGACCTGGGCGCAGGCGCAGCTGCTGCGCCTGGCCGTGACATTGAGCCAGGGCCTGACGACGCCGGTCGAGCAGCCGTCGATCGTGGCCGAGCGGTACGCCGACGGCCCCGTGCCGGCGGCCGCGCTGACGGTGACCGCGCCGGCCGACAACAGCGTCGTCACAGCGGCGTCGACCACGGTCGTAGGGACGGCCACCCGCCGGGCCACCGTCGACGTGTCGGTGACGCCGATCGGGCTGGGCGGGGACACCGAGCGGGTCACCGTCACGGCCCGCCGCAACGGCTCGTTCAGCGTCGAGGTGCCGTTGAGCTTCGGGGCCAACGTGATCACGGTCGCCGTGACAGCCCAGGACGGTACGACGGCGTACGAGCGCCGCACCGTGACCTCCGACCTCATCCAGGGCGACACGGTGCTCGACGTCAGCGACCCGGTCGGCGACGACTACGGCCCGGGCACGTTCGTCTACCCCCTGGCCGGCGACTTCCGCCCCGGGGCGTTCGACCTCACCGGGTTCCAGGTCGTGCTCGATGACGACACGGTGTACTTCGTGGCCGACGTCGCGGATCTCTCGCCGACGTTCGGGGATCCGCTGGGCGCCCAGCTGTTTACCCTCTTCGTTCGCGACCCCGCGGCGGCCCAGACCTCCACAGCGCCGTTCTACGCGAGCCGGAACTACACGGTGGCCGAGCAGGACGCCTGGAGCCGGGCGATTCAGGTGCGCGGCTTCGCCGCTCCCCGGCTGATCGGCCCGGACTTCAGCCCGGCCGGCGACTTGTCCGTGCAGGCCAACTCCACCACCGGTCAGCTCACGATCGTCACCTCGACCGAGGCGCTGGGCGGCGTACCGGGGCCGGGTTGGACGTTCACGCTGTCGCTGTGGGGCCAGGACGGCTTCGGCATCGACGAGGCCCGCCCCATCACGCCGACGCCGCAGGACTTCACCTTCGGCGTCTGCGCCACCGGCGACACCGACCCGCGGTGCGGGCTGGACCCGGCCGACGCGCCGTTCACGATGGACACCATCCCGCCTCCGGGCGTCGAGCAGGAGGTGATCCTGGACGCCACGCTCGGCCCGGTCGAGCTGCGTGGGGTGACCATCGGCTGAGCCTGTGGATAGCGCCCGCGGGGTCGGCCGCCGGTCGGCAGACTTGGCGGGGTGTGCGACAGGAGGCAGCATGGTGAGTGTGACGACCTCCGCGGCGACCGGTCTGCCGTTCGGCCGGCCGCTGACCGCGGCCGACCTGGAGTCCCTGCCCGACGACGGCCATCGCTATGAGCTGCTCGACGGGACATTGCTCGTGAGCCCGTCTCCAGGCTTCAGCCACCAGACGGTGCTGGGCCAGTTGTACGTGCGGCTGCAGGCCGCCTGCCCGCGGGACCTGCGGGTGATCCTGGCGCCGTTCGCCGTCCTGCTGACGCCGTCGACGGAGTTGCAGCCCGACCTGCTCGTGGCGCCGCGCCGCGACTTCACCGCCAAGAACCTGCCCGGTCCACCCCTGCTGGCGGTCGAGATACGCTCGCCCAGCACCGCGCTGATCGACCGCACCCTGAAGCGGGCGGCCTACGCCCGGCACGGCGTGCCGTCGTACTGGCTGGTTGACCCGGACCCCGGCGCCCCGTCGATCCGGGCGCTGGAACTCCACGGCGAGGACTACGCCGAGGCGGCGCACGCCGTCGGCACCGAGGAATTCGTCGTGACCCGGCCGTTCCCGGTGCGGCTGACTCCGGCCGACCTGGTGGATCGGGCGGACTAGCGCCGGGCCGGCTCCCGGGGCGACGGCGCCGGCGATTCGCGCAGGCCGAACCGCGCGTGCAGCCGGCGCAGGGGCGCGGGCGCCCACCAGTTGCGGTCACCGAGCAGGGTCATGGTGGCCGGGACGAGCAGGCAGCGAACGACCGTCGCGTCCACTGCGACGGCCAGCGCGAGCGCGACGCCGAGCTGCTTCAAGCCGAGCATCTGCGCCGTGGTGAAGCCGAGGAACACGATCACCACCAGCAGCGCGGCCGAGGTGATGATCCGCCCGGAGCGCTGCAGCCCCAGGCGGACCGCGGCGTCGTTGGGCGCCCCGCCGTCGTACGCCTCCTTGATCCGGGCCAGCAGGAAGACCTCGTAGTCCATCGACAGGCCGAAGGCGAAGGCGAAGACCAGCACCGGTACCCAGGTCTCGATGGCGCCTGTCGCCTCGAAGCGCAGCAGCCACTCCAGGTGCCCGTCGGCGAAGATCCAGACCAGGGCGCCGAACGTCGCACCGAGCGAGACCGTGTTCATCACCAGCGCCTTGATCGGTACGACGAGCGAGCCGGTCATGAGGAACAGCAGCACCAGCGTGGCCAGCGCGACGAGGGCGAACGCCCAGGGGGCCCGACTGGCGATCGAATCCTGGAAGTCGACCAGGATGGCCGCCTCGCCGGTCACGTAGGACTCGCCGGGCGGCGCGCTCGCGCGCAGGTCGGCCACGAGTTGCTGGGCCACGTCGCCCTGACTCGGGCCCTCCGGTACGACGGACAGCACGCTCACGCCCCCGTCGAGCGGCACGGGCGGCAGCACGGCGGCGACCGTGCCGTCGGCGAGTTCGGTGACGGTGGACAGCGCCCAGCCCTGCAGCTCCGCGGCCGGGGCCCGGGAAACCACCAGGACCGGATCGGTGCCGCCACCGGGGAAGCGGTCGGCGAGCAGCTCGTCGACCTGGCGGCTCTCGAAACCCGCGGGGAGCAGCTCGGACCCGCCGTTGGCGAACGTGACACCGAGGATGGGGGCCCCGGCCAGCAGCAGACCGGCCGCGGTCAGCAGGGCCACCGGCCACGGGCGGCGCTGCACCCAGGCGGCCAGCTGCGCGAACCGGCCGTCGTCGGACACCGGTTCGGCGGGGGCCTTCACCCGGTGGCCGAGCGCGGCCAGGAGCGCGGTGACCAGGGTGAGCGCGGCGAGGACGGCGATCAGCACGACCGTGACCCCGGCCGCGGCGATGCCGTGGAAGATGGGCTCGGCGAAGGCGAACAGGCCGGCCAGGGCGGTGGCGACGGTCAGCCCGGAGAACAGGATCGTCCGGCCGGCCGTCTCGGTGGTGCGGACCACGGCCTCGGCGACGCTCCGGCCGGCACCGCGTTCCTCGCGGAACCGGCTGACCATCAGCAGCGAGTAGTCGATGGCCAGGCCCAGACCCATGAAGGTGGTGACCGCCACGACGTTGGGGTCGAGGTCGAGCAGGATGGAGAAGCCGAGCAGGCCCAGGAAGGCGCCGCCGACCGAGGCCACCGCGGCGAGGATCGGCAACCCCGCCGGGATCAGCCCGCCGAAGATGAGGATGAGCACCACGAGGGAGATCGGCAGCGCGATGACCTCGGCGCGGGTGATGTCCTTCTGGATCTGCTCGTTGACCTCCTCGAAGACCAGCAGGTCGCCGCCGACGTACACCTGCCCGACGCCGTCGCGCTCGAGCAGGCCCAGCACCGACTCGACCTGCGTGACCGTGGAGTCCTGGTCCTCGGCGTCCTGGACCAGATCGACCACGAACGCGACCGCCTGGCCGTCGATCGCGGTCAGGTCGGCGCCGTCGGGGGAGCCCGACCAGCGGACCCGCCCGACGCCGCCGAGGCGCTCCAGGTCGAAGGCGACGCCGGCCAGCGCCGGGTCCTCGGGTGTGGCGCCGTCGACGACCGCGACCACCTGTCCGTCGTACGGCGAGGCGTCGGTCAACAGCTCGTAGCCCAGGATCGACTCGGTCTCGGCCCCGCCGCGGGTCGGCACCAGCCGGTCGAAGACCAGCGCGCTGGACCCGAAACCGACCACGGTGAGCAGCAGCCAGGCCACCAGCACGAGCCGGTGGCGCCGTACGCACCCGACCCCCAGCCGTCCCAGCACGCTACGAGCGTAGGAGGGCATCACCGTGCGGATGCGGCTGCACCCGCGCATGCAGCACAGTCAGGACCGTGACGACCAGCGATGACGCCCCGACTGCCCGGTCGTCGCTGGACGACGCCGCCGCCTGGCAGGCGCTGAGTCCGCTGCTCGGGCCCTTCCTGCCGTGGTCGAGCGGAGCGATGCGGCCGACCGGCTTGCTGACGGTGCTGAACGACGTGTGGTTCCGTCGCAGTCCTAACATCGTGGAACTGGGCAGCGGGGTCAGCACCGTCATCCTCGCCCGGCTACTGCACGAGTTGGGCGCCGGGCAGCTGCTGGCCGTCGAGCACGACCAGCAGTGGGCCGACCGCGTCGAGAAGCAACTCGGACAGGAGCGGCTGAACGATGTCGCGCGCGTCGTCCGCGCCCCGCTGCGGCCCAGCGTTCACACGTGGGACTCCGGCGAGTGGTACGACGAGCCGGTGCTCCTGACCGCTGTCGAGGGGACTGCGGTGGACGTCCTCGTGGTGGACGGTCCGCCGGCCTGGCGACCCGGCAGCGCGCACGCGCGCTTCCCCGCCCTCGACATGTTTGCTCCCTTCCTGGCGCCAGGTGCGACGGTCGTCCTGGACGACGTCGAACGCGACGGCGAGCGCGATGTGCTGCAGCGGTGGTCGCTCGAGCACGCGATCCGCTTCGACATGCGACCCGAGGCGGGTATCGCGGTGGGCACCTGGCCGGCCCGGACGCGGGCTTCATGAGGGTGGTCCGGGTCATCGGCATCCTCGAGCAGGGTGGCGGCCAGCTCTCGGCCCTGCGCCTGTCCCGAGGACTGCGGGCGTACGGCGTGGAGACCGTCCGGCTGCTGGCCGGCGACGCGACGCCCGGCGGGGTCGCGCTGGCCCGGCGGTACGGCGTCGAGCTCGAGACGTTCGTCGATCCGCACAGCGGGGATCGACTCGGGCTGCAGTGGCAGGCTCGCCCGAAGTTCGCGGACTGGCTGGCGCCGCGGCTGGCCGACGCCGACCTCGTGCACGCCCACATGGTCGGGGCCTGGACGGCGGCGGCCGCCGTCATCGAGTCGACGGTGCCGCTCGTCGCCAGCGAGCACAACGCGCTCACCTGGCCCGCGGGCGATTTCACCGCGCCGGCAAGGACCGCGGCCCCGCGGGTCGACGCCTTCTTCGCCCACGGTCCGGCCGCCCGCGACTTCGCCGCCGGGATCGGCATAGCCCCCGAGCTGATCCTCGACGGCCGATCTGCGGTAGAGGGACTCGACGCCACGCCCTTGCCCGGGCTGGTGACCCCGCGGCTGACCTTCACCGGCCGGCTGCATCCCGAGAAGGGCCCGGACATCCTGGTCCGCGCGCTCGGGCTGCTGACGCGGCCCATCACGGCGTATCTGGTCGGCGACGGACCGGCCGCGGCCGAGATGGACCGTCTCGTCGCCGAGCTCGGCCTGACCGAGCGGGTGCGACGGACCGGCTGGGTCGCCGATCCTGAGCGATACGTGGTCGGGTCGGCGGTGCACGTCGTGCCGTCCCGAGAGGAGGCGTGGTCGCAGAGCGCGGTGATCGCGCTGGGCCTCGGCGTACCGGTGGTCGGTGCGGCCGTCGAGGGGCTGCCCCGCACGCTCGGCCAAGGCCGAGGCATCCTCGTGCCTTCGGAGGACCCTGCTGCGTTGGCGCGCGCCATCGACGGCGTCCTGGACGGCTCGGCTCGGCCGGATCCGCGACCGGGGGTCGCCTACGCCCGGCAGTTCACGGTCGACCGGATCGCCGCGTCGTACGCCGACGTCTACGCCGAGGCCCGAGCGCGCCGGACGTAGGGTCGGGGCATGTGCCGCAACATCACCGAGCTGCGGGGACTGCAGCCGGCCGCGACCGACGAGGAGATCGAGGCCGCGGCCCGGCAGTACGTCCGCAAGGTGTCCGGACTCAAGACGTTGACCGAGGCCAACCGACAGGCGTTCGAGAGCGCCGTCGCGGAGGTCACCGCGACCACGACCCGGCTGCTCGACCGGCTGCCCGAACGCCGCCAGCCGCCGGCCACTCTGCCCCCGCTGCGCCGTCCCGAGGTGCGCGCGGATCGCCGCCCGCGAAGCCGCGACCACCGGCTGACCGCACCGTCAGCCGCCCCGAGCCGGGCAGCGTGGGCCGGACGTCGTGCTCCAGGTCAAAGGCCGTTCCTCAACCCCGGGCTAACTTGAGACATGCCCTGCGCGGACTGCGACGTCATGGACGGCGGGCGCATGCGCAACCTGAGCCAGCCAGCCTGACGGGCGGTAACGCAGATGCTGCTGTCCCTCGTGTTCGCCGCGGTAGCCTCCGCCGGGCTCGTCCTCGGTGCGGTTGTCGGCATGCGGTCGATGCCACCGGTCGGTGTGCTTGCCGCGTTGCTCGCGTTCGCCAGCGGAGCGCTGCTCGCGGCGTTGGCCTTCGAGCTGTTCGAGGAATCATTCGTGCAGGGCGGGCCGTTCGTGTCCGCGGCGGGGCTGGCCGCGGGCGCGGTCGTGTACCTGGCCACCGACGTGTGGTTGGAGCGTCGGGCCAAGGCGGCCGGACGCAGCGTTTCCGGTGTGGTCCTGTTGGCCGGAGTCGTCCTGGACGGGATCCCCGAGAACCTTGCACTGGGGACGACGCTGGCCGCGGGCGCCGGCTCGGTAGCCCTGCTGGCCGCCATCTTCGTATCGAACGTTCCAGAAGCGCTGGTAGGCGCCCGGAGCATGTGTGACAACGGCCGGTCGGTGCCCTTTGCCCTCGGCACGTGGTGCGGTGCCGCCGTCGTGCTCGCGGTCGCCATCGTCGCCGGTAGCTTCCTGCTCGCGGACGTCAACGAATCCGCGCTGTCGGTGATCCTCGCGTTTGCCGGTGGCGCCGTCCTCGCGGCGCTGAGCACCACGCTGTTCCCCCGGGCCTACCGTGACGGCGGACCGTGGGTGGCGCTGGCGACTGTCGCCGGCTTCCTGCTTGCGTTCACCCTCGGCTCGGCCGGGTCCTGACCTCCCGAGTTCGACGAGCTGTCTGCGGTCGTGGGAGCCCACAGCAGACGCCCAAGGCGGACACCGATAGCCGATCGTCCACCGGCGAGGATCGACGGCCGAAGCTGGCCCTCGCGGCGTGACTCGCGTTGAATTGGAAATGTGGACGCCAACGGCCCGCCTGACCGTGTTGATCTCCCCGTCGCATGCACGCTCGGGCT
>JACCSC010000403.1 GCA_013813215.1 Geodermatophilaceae bacterium
GCGATGGCGGTCCTGACCGCGACAGATCCCGCGCACCTCACGTTCCTGGAACGGCTGGATCTCGTCCGCGCATGGGAGCGGCAGTTGGCCTGGGCCGCGGCCGGACAGCTGGCCGCAATCGGCGCGCTGGAGGACCCCGAGCCTGGCGAAGGCGCCGACCCGCTGCCCGAGTTCGTCCCCGACTGGTGCCGCGAGGAAATCGCCACCGCCTTGCACGTCACGGGGACCACGGCGCAGAACCGACTGGACCTCGCCCGCGAGCTGCGGACCCGGCTGGCGTCGACGAGCACTGCCCTGCGCGACGGTCAGCTGACCGAACGCAAGGCGGAGCTGATCGCGCGAGCGGTCCGCGACCTCGACGATGCGGTAGCCGCTGCCGTGGAAGCCGCCGTCCTGCCGGACGCGCCCGGTTTCACGCCCCCCGAGCTGCAGCGGGCGCTGGCCCGCATCGTGTTGGAGGTCGACCCGGACGGCGCCGCCGACCGGGCGGCCGAGGCCGTACGCCGTCGTCGGGTGACCGACGTCTATCCGCAGCCGGACGGCATGGGTGGGCTGTGGGCCGAGCTACCGGCGGCGGATGCCGCGACGGTCCTGGCCGGGTTGGACGCCGACGCGGACCGGATCAGGCAGTCCCTCCGGGACGAGGGAGTCGACTCCAGCGACATGCCTGATCTCCAGGCGCGCCGCGCCGACGCGTTGTTGGCCTGGGCGCAACGAGCACTGAACGAGCCCGGCTCGCCCACCGTGCAGGGCCGGCGCCCACATGTGCAGGTCACACGGTGCCGATCGGCACGCTGCTCGGCCTCGACGACGCACCCGGTGAGTTGGCCGGCTACGGACCCATCGACGCCGACACGAGCCGCCGCCTGGCTGCCGACGGCATCTGGCGCCGGCTGCTCACCGACCCCGACAGCGGCACCCTGCTCGACTACGGCCGGACGACCTACCACCCGCCGGCAGACCTTCGAGAGCACGTCATCGCTCGCTACCCCAGGTGCACGTTCCCCGGCTGCGGGCGAGCCACACGACGCTGTCACCTCGACCACATCCACGAGTGGCGCCACGGCGGCCGGACCTGTGCGGCCAACCTGCACCCGCTGTGCCTACGCCACCACACCTGCAAGAGCACCAGCACCTGGACCGTGTCGCGCGGCGACGACGACGCGCTGACCTGGACCAGCCCCGCCGGCCGTGCCATCCGAGTCCCGCCCCCGCGCCTGCACCCGATCCGACCACCGAAACCTGACCATCGCGGCCGGGCGCCGTGCCGCGACGCCTCGGACCCTCCGCCGGTACCAGAGGGTGGACCGTCGCCGCCGCCGGTCGATGACCCGCCGCCGTTCTGAGCCCAGGTGGACGCCGGCCGTGTCCCGGGGCAAGCGGTCCCTAGCACGTCGTGCCTGTGGATTGCTCCAGCCGTCCACAGGCAAGCGGGTACAGGCTGCCCGTCATGCCGCCGACACCACCCCAGTTGGACGACTCGAGCCGACCGGTCAGGGGAACGGCGTCAGCAACTGGTCGACCGGCGCATGGTCGTCGGTCAGCACCTGGGCGTCGCCGACGAAGGCGTCCAACGAGGTCAGAACGTCGATCGGCGTCCCGCGGGAAGAGATCCGCTCCTCCACGGCCGACACCGGGAGCGGGGACATCGACGCGACGATCACGTAGTTGCCGCCCACGGTGCGGTCCAGCGCCCCCGCCGTACCGATCACCAAGACGTGCGGAAACACCGCCCGCACCGTCGCCAGCTCGGCCCGCGCGAAGTCCGCGGGCGGGTAGTCGATGACGTTCAACGCGTAGGCACCGGACGGGCGCAGCACCCGCGCCACGTCCCGGACCGTCTCCACGGTCGTGAGATGCCACGGCACCGACAGCCCGCCGAACGCGTCGCCCACCACCAGGTCGAAGGACTCCGGGGACAGTTCCGCCAGACCCACCCGCCCGTCCACGACCCGGAGATCCACCGAGGCCTCCACCGGCGGCGAGAGTCCGAGCGCCACCTCGGCGACCCCCGGATCCACCTCCAGCACCACGGACTGCCCGCCCGGGCGGGTCGCGTCCAGGTAGCGCGGCAGCGACAGCCCGCCGCCCCCGATGTGCAGGCTGTCGATCGGCTCCCCCGCCGGCGCCAGCGCATCGGCCACCGAGGCGATTGCGTTGGTGTAGTTGAACTCCAGGTACGTCGGGTCCTCGGCATCGACGTAGCTGTGCCGCAGGGTGTCCAGCAGCAGCACCTGCCCTGACGGGCGCTCGGGGTCGGCCTCGACACGGGCGCAGTGGTAGGTCGTCTCGACGTCGCACTGCGGCGAAGCGAACGCCGCGATCCCGGTCCCGAGCACACCGATGACGATCGCGCCGGCGGCCAGTAACCGGTCGCCGACCCGCAAGTAGAGCGCCAGCGCCAGCCCAGCGACGATCAGCAGAGCACCGGTCGAGACCAGGATCGTGCTCGAGGACAGCCGCGACACCAGCACGAACCCGGTCAGGAACGTCCCCGCGATCGCACCGAGCGTCCCGACCCCGGACAGCCGGCCGACGACGGTGCCGGTCTCGGCCAGCGTCGCCAGCTGCAGCTTGACCACCATCGGCGGTACGGCGGAGAGCACTGCCGCCGGCAGGAACACCGCCAGCCCGGCCAGCAGCAGTACCGACCCGCCCTCGGCACCGCTGAGCGTCTCGCCGGCCCGCCGCACAACGGCCGGCACGAACGTCATCAGTGCACCGCCGCCGAGCAGCAGGACGCCGAGCCAGCGCCGGGGATCGGACTCGTCAGCTAGCCGTCCCCCGGTGAACGCACCGGCGGCGATCGCGGCCAGCGCCACCCCGATGATCGCGCTAGAGGTCTCCAGCGTGATCCCGATGTACGGCGCGACCAGTCGCAGTCCCACGATCTCCAGGACCAGCACGGCGGCCGAGGCCACGAACACCACCGCCACGGCCAACCAGCCGGGCAACGCCCGGGAAGCCCTCACACCAACGTGCGGTCGACGAAGCACCAGCGCCAGGCCTCGCCGGATTCGTACGAACGCATCACCGGGTGGGCGAACTGCTCGAAGTGCGCGGAGGCGTGTCGCTGGGGCGAGGAGTCGCAACACCCGACGTTGCCGCAGGCCAGACACTTGCGCAGGTGCACCCAGCGCGTGCCCTCGGCGAGGCAGGCCCCGCAGCCTTCGGGGGTCTGCGCTTCCGGGTCAGCAAGGTCGGCGGTGTGGACACACGGCATGAAGGACTCCCCTTTGGCCGGAACAGGTTGGCTGCTTGGCAAGCTTCACACGAGTCACGACCCGAGAGGGGACCGGATGGACGAGGGCCTGTCGCTGCTCGCCCTGCTCATCGCCGCCGTGGCCGTGGCCGCCGTCGCCCGCCGCACGAAGACCTCGGCGCCGCTCGTCCTGGTCCTTGCCGGGCTCACGGCGTCCTACCTCCCCGGCGTTCCGGACTACACGCTGTCCCCGGAGCTGGCCCTGCTGGTCATCCTGCCCCCGCTGCTCTACTCGGCCGCGCTGGACAGCTCCTACCTCGGCATCCGCGCCAACCTCCGCCCGATCGGCCTCTTGTCGGTCGGCGCCGTGCTGTTCACGACGATCGTCGTCGGGTTCACGGTCTACGCGCTGATCCCCGAACTGGGCCTGCCGCTGTCCTTCGCCCTCGGCGCGATCGTTGCGCCGCCCGACGCCGTGGCCGCGACCACGATCGGGCGCCGCGTCGGTCTGCCCCGCCGCGTCGTGACGATCCTGGCCGGGGAGAGCCTGGTCAACGACGCGACGGCGCTGACGGCGTACCGGCTGGCCGTGGCGGTGGCGCTCGGCGAGGGCTTCTCACTGCTGACCGGCCTCCTCGACTTCCTCGTGGCGGCGCTCGGGGGCATCGCGATCGGCCTGGTCATCGGGTACCTCGTAGCGCAGGTCAACCGCCGGATGAACGACCCGTTGGTGGAGAACACCGTCGGTTTGCTCACGCCGTTCGTCGCCTACCTGGCCGCGGAGAACGACCTCGTCCACACCTCCGGCGTGCTCTCCGTCGTGGTGGCCGGGCTGTACATCGGACACCGCTCGCCCCGCCAGTCGTCCTACGCCAGCCGGCTGCAGGCCGGATCCCTGTGGAAGATGCTGGACTTCCTGCTCGAGTCCGTCGTCTTCGCCCTGATCGGCCTGCAGCTGCGCTCGGTGGTCGGCGCCCTCGGACAGGGGCCGATGACCGGGCCGGAGCTGGTGTTCGTCTCGTTGACGGTCGCCCTGGTCGTGATCGTGAGCCGCTTCGTCTGGGTCTTCCCGGCCACGTACCTTCCCCGCCGGTTCAGCCGCCGGGTCCGGGACGCCGACCCGAGCCCGCGCTGGCAAGTTCCGTTCGTCATCTCCTGGGCCGGGATGCGTGGGGTGGTGTCGCTGGCCGCGGCGTTCGGACTGCCGTTCGCGGCCGACGACGGTACGCCGCTGGCGGGCCGCGACACCGTCCTGTTCATCACCTTCGTCGTCGTGATCGTCACGCTGGTGGTGCAAGGGTTCAGCCTGCCGGCGGTGATCCGCCGGCTGGGCGTCGCGGGGCAGGAGTCCAGCGCGGACAACCTGGCTGAGGCCGGCGCCCAGCAGGCCGCGGCCGACGCCGCGCTGGAGCGGTTGGACCGGGCGCTGGCCGAGTCCGACGAAGAGGTCCCCGAGGAGGTGCTCACCCGCTTGCGCGAACGCGTCGAACTGCGGGCGCTGATGGCCTGGGAACGCCTGGGCGCCAGCGGGCCCGAGCGCCGGGAGACCCCGCAGGAGGCCTTCCGGCGGCTCCGCCGGGAGATGCTGGACACCGAGCGCACGACGTTCATCGACCTGCGCGACTCGGGACAGATCGACGACGAGGTGTTGCGCCGGGTGCTGATCGAACTGGACCTGGAACAGGCGCTACTCGCCCGCTGACCCGTCGTGCGGTGGCATGTTGCATGCAACACTCCACTGGTGTCGATGGCGGCGGTCCTGCGCGCCGCCGGCGTGGGCGGGGTGGACGACTCCGTACGCCGCCGCGCCGAGTACTCCACTGACGCCTCGCTCTACCGCGTCGTCCCCGCCGTCGTCGTCACCCCGCGCTCGGTCGACGAGCTGATCGCCACCCATGCGGTCTGCACCGAGCACGGCGTACCGCTGACCGTGCGCGGGGCTGGAACGTCGATCGCCGGCAACGCCGTCGGGCCGGGCGTGGTCGCCGACCTCTCACCGCACCTGCACCGGATCGGGCCGATCGACGCCGAGGCCCGGACCGCAGATGTCGAGCCCGGCGTCGTCCTCGACGACCTGCAGCGGGCCGCCGCGCCGTTCGGTCTGCGCTTCGGTCCCGATCCGTCGTCGCACAGCCGCTGCACGCTCGGCGGGATGATCGGCAACAACGCCTGCGGCTCGCGGACGTTGAGGTACGGCCGCACCGCCGACAACGTGCTCGCCCTCGATGTGCTGACCGGGTCGGGCGAGCGGCTCAGCACGGGCGCGCTGGGAACCGGCTCGCCGACCGTCGACCGGCTCCGGCGCATCGTGCGGGAGCACCTGGCGGTGATCAGGACCGAGTTCGGCCGGTTCGGCCGGCAGGTGTCCGGCTACTCGCTGGAGCACCTGTTGCCCGAGCGCGGCTTCGACGTCGCGAAGTTCCTGGTCGGCACCGAGGGCACCTGCGGGCTGACCCTCGGTGCGACGGTCCGGCTCGTGCCGGCTCCGACAGTGACCACGCTCGTGGTGCTCGGCTATCCGGACATGGCGGCCGCGGCGGACGCCGTACCTGCCCTGCTCCCGCTGAAACCGGTGGCCCTGGAAGGGATCGACGCCCGGATCGTGGACGTCGTGCGCTCGCACGGAGGCGCCGTCCCACCGCTCCCCGCCGGTTCGGGCTGGCTGTTCGTGGAACTGGACGGGGACTCGGTCCCGGAACTGGCCACCGCGGCGGCCGCGCTGGTGCGGGTCGCCGGCGCGCTGGACGCTCGGGTCGTGACCGATCCGGCGCAGACCAGTGCGCTGTGGCGGATCCGAGAGGACGGCGCGGGCCTGTCGGCACGACCGGCCGGGGGCCGGCTGCGGTACGCCGGCTGGGAAGACGCTGCTGTGCCGCCTGAACGCCTCGGCGGGTATCTCCGCGAGTTCGACGCGCTGCTGCTGCAGCATGGGCTGACCGGCATGCCGTACGGGCACTTCGGTGACGGCTGCGTGCACATCCGGCTGGACTTCCCGTTGGACGAGGCGCGCGGGCCCGCGGCGTTCCGCGCGTTCCTACTGGACGCGGCGCGGCTGGTCGCGGCGCACGGAGGGTCACTGTCCGGTGAGCACGGCGACGGGCGGGCCCGCGGTGAGTTGCTGCCCCTGATGTACTCCCCCGCCGCCCTCCGGGCCATGGCTGAAGTCAAGGCCGCCTTCGACCCGGACGGCGTCCTGAACCCCGGCGTCGTGGTCGAGCCGGCCCCGCTGGACCGCGACCTGCGGCTGGCCGTCGGACGGCGGTTGCCCGTCCCGCTGGGCTTCGGCTACGAGCACGACGGCGGGTCGTTCGCGCGCGCGGTGCACCGCTGCACGGGCGTCGGCACGTGCCGGGCCGATACGACACCGGCCGGTGGGGTGATGTGCCCGTCCTATCTCGCCACCCGCGACGAGAAGGACTCCACCCGCGGCCGGGCGCGCGTGCTGCAGGAGCTGGTGGACGGCCGGCTGGTCCAGGGGTGGCGTGATCCCGCCGTGCGCGACGCACTCGACCTGTGCCTGGCCTGCAAGGGCTGCTCGTCGGACTGCCCGACCGGCACCGACATGGCGACGTACAAGGCCGAGGCACTGCACCAGGCCTACCGGCGGCGGCTGCGACCGATGTCGCACTACGCACTCGGCTGGCTGCCGACCTGGGCGCGGCTGGCCGCGCGGGCGCCGCGGCTGACCAACGCCGTCCTGCGCTCCCCGCTCGCCGGCCCGGGCAAGCGGCTGACCGGGCTGGACGCGCGCCGGGACCTGCCGACGCTGGCGGCGCCGACCTTCCGCTCCTGGTTCCAGACCCGGCCGGCCGGAACGGGCGACCCGGTGCTGCTGTGGGTGGACACGTTCACCGACCTGTTCACCCCGTCGGTGGGCCAGGCCGCGGTCTCGGTGCTGGAAGCGGCCGGGTACGCCGTACAGATCCCGTCCCGACCCCTGTGCTGCGGGCTGCCCTGGATCTCCACCGGGCAGCTGGACCGGGCGCGCCGCGTGCTCGGCCGGTCCGTCGCGGCCCTGCGCGAGGCTGGTGCCACGCCGATCGTCGGACTGGAACCGTCCTGCGTGGCCGTCTTCCGCGGAGATGCGGCGGATCTGGTGGGCGGCGCCGTACCGAGAGTGCAGACGCTGGCCGAACTGCTCGGCTCCCGACCGGGCTGGGTACCGCCGTCGCTGGCCGGGACCGCGGTGGTGGCGCAGCCGCACTGCCACCACCACGCGGTGATGGGCTGGGCGGCCGACCGGTCGTTGTTGGCGCAGGCCGGCGCTGTCGTCGAGTCGGTGGGCGGTTGCTGCGGGCTCGCCGGCAACTTCGGGGCCGAGCGCGGGCACTACGACGTCAGCGTCAAGGTGGCCGAGCACGACCTGCTGCCCGCCGTACGCTGTTCACCCGACGCCGTGGTCCTCGCCGACGGCTTCTCCTGTCGGACCCAGCTCGAGCAGCTGGCCGGCCGCCATGGGAAGCACCTGGCCGAACTGCTCGCCGAGGCGGTCCGGTGAGACCGCTGGGCACGCCGCAACAGCTCGCCCGCACCGTGTCCGAGGCGCTGCGCACGGCGATCCTGACCGGCGAACTTCGGGCCGGCGAGCTCTACTCGGTGAGCGCGCTGGCCGCTGAACTCGGGGTGTCGCGGACGCCGACCCGGGAGGCCGTCCTAGCCCTGGCTGAGGCCGGTCTGGTCACCGTGGCGCGCAACCGGGGCTTCCGGGTCGTCCGGCCCAGCGCGGATCAGATCGCGGACATTTTCGCCGTACGGCTGCTGTTGGAGGTGCCGGCGGCGGGTGCGGTGGCCCGCCTCGCCGACCCCGCCCTGCTCCGTGCCCTGAACGCCGAACTGGCGGGCATGCGGGCCGCGGCGCGGGCCAGGGACGAGCCGTCGTTCGTGCTGGCCGACCGCGCCTTCCATGACCTCGTGCTCGGCGCGGCGGGCAACCCGGTCCTGGCCGCGGTCGTCGCCGGCCTGCGCGAGGGCATCGTGTCCCTCGGCTCCTCCACCGCGGGGCGCTCGCGTAGCCTGCGGGCGATCGCCGACGAGCACGTCCCGATCCGGGTGGCGCTCGCGGCCGGGGATGCCGCCGGCGCGGAGCGGACCATGCACGAGCACCTCACCCGCACCCGCGACCTGCTCGTGGCCCAGGCCCACGTCAGGGCGCGGGGATGATGCCGCGGGCCATCGCCGTCGTCACCGCCGCCGTGCGGTCGTCGACGCCGAGCTTGGCGAAGACGCGGAGCAGGTGGGTCTTGACCGTTGCCTCGCTGATGAACAGCCGCCGGCCGATGTCAGCGTTGGTCAGTCCCGACCCGACCAGCTCGATGACCTCGACTTCGCGCGGCGTGAGTACGGCCGAGGGGTCGGCCCGCATCCTGGTCATCAGCTTGGCCGCCACCGGCGGCGCCAGCACGGTCTCCCCGCGAGCCGCGGCGCGGACGGCGTCGGCCATCTGCTGGCGCGGGGAGTCCTTGAGCAGGTAACCCGTGGCGCCGGCCTCCACCGCGCGCAGGATGTCGGCGTCGGTGTCGTACGTCGTCACGACGACGACGCGGGGCGCGCGTCCGGGCAGCGCGACGATCTCGCGGGTCGCGCTCACCCCGTCACCGCCGGGCATCCGCAGGTCCATGAGCACGACGTCGGGGGCCAGTGCACGGACCAGCCGAACCGCCTCCACCCCCGACGACCCCTCGCCGCACACCTCGATGTCGGGCTCGTCGGCCAGCATCCCGACCAGCCCGGTCCGCACCACCGGGTGGTCGTCCACCACGAGGACTCGGATCACGGCAGCCTGACCTCCACCGTCGTACCCCCGGCCGGGCGGCTCGACACGCACAGGCTGCCGCCGGCCTCCTCCACCCGCGCCCGCATGCCGTTCAGGCCGAACCCTGAGGCGAGCGCCGGCTCGAAGCCGCAGCCGTCGTCGTGGACCCGCAGCACCGTGTCCTCCCCGGCGTAGGCCAGGGTCAGCTCGACCCGGTTGGCGCCGGCATGCTTGCGCACGTTGGCCAGGCTCTCCTGCGCGGCCCGCAGCAACACCACCTCCGAGGCCGAGGCCAGCCGCCGGGGCGAGCCGGTCACGGTCAGCGTCGCGGCCAACTGCGCTTCCTCGGCACACCGGTCGGCGATCCGGCGTACTGCGTCGACCAGGGTCGAGTCGGCCAAGCCGGCGGGCGTCAGCGCGGCCACGAGCGAGCGGGTCTCGTCCAGGTTCTCCCGCGCGGCCTGGCGGGCCAGTTCCAGATGCCGGCGGACCGCCGCGTCGTCGACGCCGATCATCGGTTCGGCCGCCTCCAGCAGCATGACGATGGACGTGAAGCCCTGGGCGACGGTGTCGTGGATGTCGCGGGACAGCCGGTCCCGCTCGGCCAGAGCCCCACGTTCCGCGGCGACCGTGGCCAGCTCGGCGTGGGTGTCGCGCAGCTCGGAGATGAGCGCGGCGCGGTCCCCGCTCTGCCGGATGATCCCGCCGATCCAGGCCCCGATCACCACCGAGAACACCGCCGAGAAGCCGAGTCCGGCGAACACTTCGGAGCCGGCGCCGCGCGCGCTCAGCGCGATCCCGAAGCCGACGAAGAGCAGGACCACGACGGCGATCGCATACCGCAGCCGCTGGACGGAAGCGTAGATCTGCGCGATCGCCACGAAAAGCATCACGCTCGTTGAGGGCGCGATGGCGAGCGTGGCCAGGCACAGCGGCACCATGCCGGCGACGTACACCAGGCCGAGGTGGCTGCGCTGCCCGGCCCAGAACCGCGTCCAGGTCAGCACGTACCACCCGGCCCAGAGCGCCAGCAGGACAACGACGCTCACCTTCGCCTTCGTCGAGGCGTCCTCGTCGAAGACCGCCAGGCCGACGCAGATCAGCACCAGTGCGGCGAAGACACCGTGCCAGCCAGCGGCGGTGCGTTCCCAGAAGTGCCGCGCGTCGGCGACAGCGGTCCGGGTCGATCCGGCGGCGGAGGCAGGCATGCTCAGCCGTCGGTGCGGGAACGCCAGCGGAACGTCAGCACGCACAGGACCAGGCCGACGACGCACCACACGCCCAGGATCAGCGCGATCCGGCCGAGTTCCCACGAGCCGGCCGGCTCGGCCACTTCGGCCAGGTCGGGGAGGAACACCGAGCGCATCCCCTGGGTCATCCACTTCAGCGGGAAGATCGCCGCGACCGTCTGCATCCACGTCGGCAACTCGCTGAAGACGAAGAACACCCCGCTGATGAACTGCAGCACGATGGCCACCGGGGTGACGATCGCCGGCGCGCTCTTGCCGTTCTTCGGCACGCTGGAGAACGCGATCCCGAGCAGCGTGCATGAAGTGATCCCGAGCAGCGAGACCCAGCCGAAGGTGAGCCACTGGGCCCCTGACTCTGGCAGCGAAAGGCCGTAGAGCAGGACACCGATGAGCAGCAGGAGGACGGTCTGGATGACCGCCACCACCCCGACCAGGACGATCTTGCCGATGAAGTAGGCCGACTTCGGCATCGGCGTGCCGGCCAGCCGCTTGAGGTAGCCGGTATCGCGCTCGATCGGGATCTCGATGGCCAGGTTCTGGAAGCTCGCGCTGAGCAGCCCGGCGGCGATCATTCCGGCCACGAAGTACTGGATGAACTTCACCCCCGGCGCGATGTCGTCGTTGCCGCCGAAGACCGCACCGAAGATGAACAGCAACAGGATCGGGAACAGCAGGACGAACACGACGGCCGCCCGCTCGCGGAAGAAGCTCAGCAGCTCGGCCCGGATGCGGGC
>JACCSC010000410.1 GCA_013813215.1 Geodermatophilaceae bacterium
TCGGCTCGGCCTCGGCGTCCCAGTCTGCAAGGGTCCGGATGTGCTCGGCGGTGATGTTCACGCCGTCCTCGGTGCGCAGCAGGTTCTCGGCCAGCACCTTGAGGCTGTAGGGCAACCGGTCGGCGCCGTCGAGGTCCCCCAGGCGGAAGATTTCGTACGACGCGTCACCCACGTCGAGTTGTCCCCGTGCACCGAAGCTGTCCTGACTCACCTGCGGACTTCCTCTCCTCGACGCACCGGGCTTCCAGTCTCCCGCATCACGACGAAGAGGTAGCAAGCAGCCGGAGCGGCGCTGGATGTGGGCGGTGCGGGCCAGGATCGGACGGTCCGCTGTTGGGAGCGGGTTCAATCCTCCGTCGACCGCAGGACATCCGGGCCGACCAGGCTGGCGGGGTTCTCGTCCGACGGGCAGACAGGGGTGATGAACGTAATCACACAGGAGCACCACGCGGACGGGTTGAGCCGTCGCTGGTTCCTCGCCGCGACGGGCAGCATCGCCGGTCCGGCCGCGCTCGCGCAGGTTCCACGCGAAGGGCGCCTTGGCCTCGCCCATGCCGGCCTCCGGGACCTACCCGTTCCGCCTCGGGCCTCCGGTGATCCCACGCCCGACGGCTTCGTGCTCTGGACCCGGCTCGCGCCGGAGCCGCTGGCCCCGCACGGCGGGGGATGCCCCCGCGCGGTCGCCGTCGGTTGGGAGATCGCGACGGACGAGGGGATGCGGAACGTCGTGCGGCGGGGCCTCGCGCCAGCCCTGCCCGACCTGGCGCACTCGGTACACGTCGAGCCGACGGGGCTGGCACCGGACCGTGAGTACTGGTACCGGTTCCGCTACGGCGGCGACGTCTCGCCGGTGGGCCGGACCAGAACAACTCCGGCGTACGGCGCCGCGGTATCCCAGCTCTCGTTCGCCTTTGCCTCGTGCCAGAGCTGGGACAGCGGTTACTACTCGGCGTACCGCCACCTCGCCGAGGAGGATCTCGACCTCGTCGTGCACCTGGGTGACTACGTCTACGAAGGGGGTGTCGCGCGCGACGGTGGATACCGGGACACCCTCGTTCCACGCTCGCTGCGCCCCGACTGCCGGACCCTGGACCGCTGGCGACTCCACGCCCTGTGCAAGACCGACCCTGACCTGCAGCGGGCCCACGCGAGATTCCCGTGGGTCGTCACCTGGGACGACCACGAGGTGCATAACGACTACGCGTCGGGACACGTCGCAGTACGAGGAGGACATCTCCGAGTTGCCGGCCAATGCCTACCGGGCCTACTACGAGCACCAGCCGCTGCGCCGTTCCAGCATCCCCCGCGGCGAGCACATGCGGCTGCACCGGCGGCTGCAGTACGGCGATCTGTCCCAGTTCGACGTGCTGGACGGCCGGCAGTACCGGAGCGTCCCACCCTGCGGCTGGGGGGAGGCGCCCGCCTGCGCTGCTGCCTACGACCCGTCGGTGACGATGCTCGGTGACGCGCAGGAACGCTGGCTGCTCGACGGCTTGGCGGCTTCGGACGTGCGGTGGAACGTCCTGGTCAACAACGTCATGATGGGCCGCCTCGACCACGACGGTCCCAGCGGCGACATCCTGTGGCACGACGCGTGGGACGGCTTCCCGGCCGCGCGCACCCGGCTCACCGATCACTTCGTGAACGCGGGCGTCCGGAACCCTGTGGTGATCATCGGCGACTGGCACTCGACTTCGTCAACGACATCAAGCGGGACTTCGACCGGCCCGACTCGCCGGTGGTGGCCACCGAGTTCGTAGGGACGTCGATCTCGACCAATGGCGACAACATTGTCTACGGCCCCTACTACGGGCCGATGATCAAGTTCAACCCGCACATTCAGTTCCTCGACGGCGACCGGCGCGGTTACGTCCGCTGCGTCGTCGTGGTCGAGGACGGCGTCCCCGGGGCTCACCAGATCTGACCGGTTCGGGGTCGCTCAACATCCGGTGGCTGCCGCCAACGTGCGGCAGGCCTGTGCCATCCGGGCCGCGCCCAACGTCGATACATGCCGTCGGAAGGAGTCCCGCGGCAGGGTGTGCACGTTGTCGAAGTTCACCACGCAGGACGTGGGCACGCCGTCGCTGTCGGGGTCGAGTTCGAGTTCGGAGGCCAAGCCCCGCACCGTGCGGGTCAGCGCCGCCACGACGACCGACCCGATTCGCTCGGCCACCGGATCGCGGGTCAGTACCAGAACCGGCCGATCCCCGCCTGGGGCCGCGGCAAACCAGACCTCACCGCGCCGCATGCACACCCTGGTCCCAGTCCGACCACTCCTCGGCCGGACCCCAGTCACCGACGTCGGCCAGCGCAGCTTCCTCGGCGGTGAGTGGTTGGCGGGTCCAGGCCACCGCGTCGTGCTCGCTGCGCAGCCGGTCCAGGTGGCGACGCAGAGCGGTGCGCAACAGTTCCGAGCGGTCCAGCCCGAGCCGGCCGGCCCACTCCTGGGCGGCGGCGGCCTCTTCGGCGGAGACGCGGAAGGTAAGCATTGGCATACGGTCGACGGTACTCTGTAATACAGACCCCGTTCGCCGTACCCCCGACATCTGTGGACGATGGGGGTATGACCCGGACGATCAGCGTGCTGACCGGGGCCGGGATCTCCACCGAGAGCGGCATCCCCGACTTCCGCGGGCCGAACGGCGTCTGGACCCGCGACCCGAAGGCACAGGCCATGTTCACCCTGCAGAACTACGTGGCCGACCCCGAGCTGCGCCGGCGGTCGTGGCAGACCCGCCGGCAGCACGCCGCCTGGAGCGCGGAGCCGAACGCCGGGCATCGGGCCCTCGTCGACCTGGAACGTGCCGGCCGGTTGCGAAGCCTGGTCACGCAGAACATCGACGGCCTGCACCAGAGGGCCGGTTCCACCGACGTGATCGAACTGCACGGCACGCTGTACCGCGTCGAGTGCCTGGGCTGCGGCACACGGACCACCATGGCCGAGGCGTTGGAGAGGGTGGCGACGGGGGAGGAGGACCCGCCGTGCCTGAGCTGCGGCGGCATCCTCAAGTCGGCCACGATCTCCTTCGGGCAGCACCTCGACACCGCCGTCCTCCGGCGGGCCCAGGACGCTGCCCGGGACTGCGCCGAGTTCTACGCCGTGGGCACGTCGCTGACCGTGCAGCCCGCCGCGGGTCTGGCCCGGCTCGCCGCCCGCAACGGTGCTCGACTGGTGATCGTCAACGCCGAGCCGACGCCGTACGACGACCTGGCCGACCTCGTGGTTCGCGACCCGATCGGCCAGGTGCTGCCGGCCCTGCTTGCGGGGTAGTGCGCGGGAGGGTTCGAATACGGTGAGGCCAGCCCAAGGTGAGGAGCGCCATGCGCGTCCCGTTCAGTTCAGGAGACTTCCTGCAGCGCGCCGCCGCGGTCTACCCCGACCGGATCGGCATCGTCGACGAGCCCGACCAGCCGGCGGATTCCCTCGGCTCGCTGAGCTTCGGCGAGGTCGCCCGCCGGGCCCGCGCCATCCAGGCCGGCCTGGACCAACTCGGGATCGGTGCGGGCGACCGGGTGGCGATCGTGAGCCACAACGCGGCCCGGCTGTGGGAACTGCTGCATGCAGTCCCACCCTCCGGCCGGATCCTGGTGCCGATCAACTTCCGGCTCCGCCCCGACGAGGTGAAGTTCATCGTCAAGCACTGCGGGGCCCGGGTCCTGCTCGTGGACCCCGAGCTCGACGAGGGCCTGCGCGACATCGAGGTCGAACACCGGTTCACCACGGGCGCGGAGTCCGACGAGGCCCTGCTGCGCTTCGACACCGAGCCGCAACCGTGGGCAGATCCGGACGAGGACGCGCCGGCCACTATCAACTACACCAGCGGTACGACGGCCAGTCCCAAGGGCGTGGAGTCCACGCACCGCAACATCTGGACCAACGCCGTCACGTTCGCCATGCACACCGCCGTCACCGACCGCGACGTCTACATGCACACCCTGCCGATGTTCCACTGCAACGGCTGGGGCATGCCGTTCGGCACGACCGGGCTGGGCGTCACCCAGGTCGTGATCCGCAAGATCGACGGCGCGGAGATCCTGCGCCGCGTCGACGAGCACGGCGTCACGTTGATGTGCGGCGCGCCCACGGTCTGGAACATGGTCCTGGACGCCGCCCAGCAGTGGGAGGGCGAGATCCCGGGCCAGGGCCGGGTCCGCATCGTCGTGGCCGGCGCCGCTCCGCCGAGCCGGACCATCGCTCGGATCGAGACCGAGCTCGGCTGGGAGTTCCTGCAGATCTACGGCCTGACCGAGACCGCGCCGCTGGTCACGGTCAACCGGACCCGCGCCGAGTGGGACGACCTGGATCCGGTGGAGCGCGCGGCCAAGCTGGCCCGCGCCGGTACAGCGGCACTGGGCTGCACGATGACGACCTCGGACTCCGGCGAGGTGCTGGTCCGCTCCAACGTGGTCATGCGCGGCTACTGGGACAACAAGCAAGCCACCGACGAGGCGCTGGAGGGCGGCTGGTTCCACACCGGCGACGGCGGGTCGATCGAGGACGGTTACCTGACGATCTCCGACCGCAAGAAGGACGTCATCATCACCGGCGGGGAGAACGTCTCCTCGATCGAGGTCGAGGACGTCATCTTCGGCCACGAGGCCGTGGCCGAGGTCGCGGTGATCGGCGTGCCCGACGAGCGCTGGGGCGAGACGATCAAGGCCCTCGTCGTGCTGAACGACGGGGCCGAGGTCACCGAGGCCGACATCATCAAGCATTGCAAGGCCAAGCTGGCCGGCTACAAGGCGCCGACCTCGGTGGAGTTCCGCGAGGAGTTGACCCGCACGGCGACCGGGAAGATCCAGAAGTTCAAGCTGCGGGCGCCCTACTGGGAGGGCCGCGACCGCCAGGTCAACTGAGCCGGTCGATTGAGCCGGTCGCCAGGACGAAGTTGGGCGTCGGGCAGCCACGGGGGGGAGCTGCCCGACGCAAACCGAACGTACCACCCAAGTCGCCCGCCTTCATGCCCGGCTGGGGTGATCTCGAAGGGCGGGGACGGCCGCCCTTCACAGCGCCTACACGCCCTCTCCGGTGTGCTGAGCGGGTGACCGATGCCGAGCAGGATCGACCCGCGCCGAATGCGGCGCAGCCGCCGGCGCAGGACGCCAGCGCCCTCGAACGCACGATCTTCGAGGTCAAGCGCGT
>JACCSC010000414.1 GCA_013813215.1 Geodermatophilaceae bacterium
GGCGCCGACCGGTTGCCCTACAGCCTCAAGGTGCTGGCCGAGAACCTGCTGCGCACCGAGGACGGCGTGAACATCACCGCCGAGCACATCCGGACCCTTGCAGACTGGGACGCCGAGGCCGAGCCGAGCCGGGAGATCCAGTTCACGCCGGCCCGGGTGATCATGCAGGACTTCACCGGCGTGCCCTGCATCGTCGACCTGGCCACGATGCGCGAGGCGATGGTCGACCTCGGCGGTGACGCGTCCAGGATCAACCCGCTGGCCCCGGCCGAGCTGGTCATCGACCACTCGGTGATCGCCGACATCTTCGGCCGACCGGACGCCTTCGAGCGCAACGTCGACATCGAGTACCAGCGCAACCGGGAGCGCTACCAGTTCCTGCGCTGGGGGCAGACCGCCTTCGACCAGTTCAAGGTCGTGCCGCCGGGCACCGGCATCGTGCACCAGGTCAACATCGAGCACCTGGCCCGGGTGATCTTCGAACGCGACGGGGTCGCCTACCCCGACACCTGCGTCGGCACCGACAGCCACACCACGATGGTCAACGGCCTGGGCGTCCTGGGGTGGGGCGTCGGCGGCATCGAGGCCGAGGCGGCCATGCTCGGCCAACCGGTGTCGATGCTCATCCCGCGCGTGGTCGGCTTCAAGCTGACCGGCGAACTGCCCGAGGGCGCCACGGCCACCGACCTCGTCCTGACCATCACCGAGATGCTGCGCCGGCACAAGGTGGTCGGGAAGTTCGTCGAGTTCTACGGCCAAGGCGTCGGTGCGGTGCCCCTTGCCAACCGCGCCACGATCGGCAACATGAGCCCGGAGTTCGGCTCGACGTGCGCGATCTTTCCCATCGACAGCGAGACCATCGACTACCTGCGGCTGACCGGCCGACCGGACAGGCAACTGGCCCTGGTCGAGGCCTACTGCAAGGAGCAGGGCCTCTGGCACGACCCGAACGCCGAACCGGCGTACTCCGAGTACGTCGAACTCGACCTCGGCACCGTCGTACCGTCCATCGCCGGTCCGAAGCGCCCCCAGGACCGGGTGGCGCTGGCCGACGCCAAGGCGACGTTCCGCTCCGCCTTGGCTGACTACGCCGCTGATGACGAGCAGGACTCGACCGGCTCGAGCGTCGACGAGGCGGTGGCCGAATCGTTCCCGGCCAGCGACCCGCCGTCGACGACCAGCGGCGACGGCAGCGGCGTTCCGGCCGACCAGGACACCAGCCCCAGCGGGCGTCGGCCGAGCAAACCGACGCCGGTGACGATGGAAGACGGGACGGCGACCTCCGTCGACCACGGGCACGTCGTGATCGCCTCGATCACCTCCTGCACCAACACGTCCAACCCGCAGGTGATGATCGGCGCGGCGCTGTTGGCCAAGAAGGCGGTGGAGCGCGGGCTGACCAGCAAGCCCTGGGTCAAGACGTCGCTCGCGCCGGGGTCGAAGGTCGTCATGGACTACTACGAGCGGGCCGGCCTGATTCCGTACCTGGAGAAGCTCGGCTTCCATCTCGTCGGCTACGGCTGTACGACGTGCATCGGCAACTCCGGGCCCCTGCCCGAGCCGGTGTCCGAGGCGGTCAACGCCCACGACCTCGCCGTGGTCTCGGTGCTCTCGGGCAACCGCAACTTCGAGGGCCGGATCAACCCGGACGTGAAGATGAACTATCTGGCCAGCCCACCGTTGGTCGTCGCGTACGCCTTGGCCGGGTCGATGGACATCGACCTGACCCGGGACCCGCTGGGTGAGGACGCCGAGGGCGGCGAGGTCTACCTGCGTGACATCTGGCCGTCCTCCCGGGAGATCTCGGAGGTGGTCGCCGCCTCGATCGGCGCGGAGATGTTCACCGAGGACTACGCCGACGTGTACGCCGGGGACGAGCGGTGGAAGTCGCTGCCGACACCGACGGGCGACGTGTTCGAGTGGGACGCGGACTCCACCTACGTGCGTAAGCCGCCGTACTTCGAGGGCATGGACCGCACGCCGCAACCGGTGACCGACATCGAGGGCGCGCGGGTGCTGGTGATGCTCGCCGACTCGGTGACGACCGACCACATCTCCCCCGCCGGCGCGATCAAGCTGGACTCGCCGGCCGGTGCGTACCTCCGCGAGCACGGCGTCGAGCGCCACGAGTTCAACTCCTACGGCTCGCGCCGCGGCAACCACGAGGTGATGATCCGCGGCACGTTCGCCAACATCCGGTTGCGCAATCAGCTCGTGCCGGGCGTGGAGGGCGGCTTCACGCGCGATCACCTGACCGGGGAGCAGACCTCGATCTACGCCGCGGCGCAGTCCTACGCCGACGCCGGCGTACCGCTGGTGGTGCTGGCCGGTACGGAGTACGGCTCGGGGTCCTCCCGCGACTGGGCGGCGAAGGGTACGGCGTTGCTCGGCGTACGCGCCGTCATCGCCGAGTCCTACGAGCGCATCCACCGGTCGAACCTGATCGGCATGGGCGTGCTGCCGCTGCAGTACCGCTCCGAGGAGAGCGCCGCGTCGCTGGGCCTGACCGGGGAGGAGACGTTCTCGGTCACCGGCGTCACGGAACTGAACGACGGCTCGACCCCCCGGGAGGTCACCGTTCGGGCCGGGGACACGAGCTTCCAGGCCGTGGTCCGGATCGACACTCCCGGCGAGGCCGACTACTACCGGCACGGCGGGATCATGCCCTTCGTGCTGCGCTCGCTGCTCGACTGATGCCCGGCTCTCCGGAGCCCGAGGACGCCACCGGGATCCTCGCCGCCCTCGACGCGCTGGCCGGCGTCGACCGTGCCGCGCACGGCCGGGTCGTCGACCAGCCAGCCGCCGTGCACCACCTCGGCTGGGTGGTCACCGGGGGTACTCGCGGTAACCGACGAGCGGCTGCTGTTCGTCCCGGCCGACCCGGTGCGGCTTCCGCCCGGGGGTTGGCCGCTCGACGATCTGCGGGGGGTCCAGCCGCTGGCCACGGTCGGAGGAGCGCAGCCCGGCCTGGACGTGATGTTCCGGGCCGCGCGGTTGGCCATCGCGATCGACGGGACCGCGGTGCTCCGGACGAGCGCCGACGTCCTGGTGGCCGCCTTGGACGCCGCCGCGCCGGACGGAGTGCTTCCGTCCGGCGGCAGCCCGGGACCGGACATCCACGACCTGTGCGGCCCGCGCGTCTCCTGACGCCGGTCGGCCCGAGCACGCCGAGCGGCTGCGTGAGCTTCACCGCCTCCCTGGCGTCGTGCGCTGGTGGCAGGAGCCGGGTGACGATGGCCGTTGGACGCCGACGAGGACACACGGGGCTTCGCCGCACTGCTCGGCGGGGACGTGGTCGGCTTCTTGCACTGGTACGCCGGGACCGCGGCGGCGATCGCCTGTTACGCCAAGGTCGGCTTCCGACCGGTCGGCCTCATGCGCCAGTACGGGCGGGACCGCCACGGGCGGTGGCACGACGGGCTGCTCTTGGACCTGCTCGCCGTGGAGCTTGTCCGTTGATCTGGTGCAGTCGGCTCCCGACACTGGACGGATGAGCGATCCCGCAGACGGTGCTCCGGTGTTCGGGCCGCACGGCGAGCCGCTGCCCCTGACGACCGACGTCCCGGCCGCCGAGGAGGGCGGCGTACCCGCGTGGGACGACCAGGGCCGGCCCCTCCCGCTGGGTGGCGGTGCTGGCGGCTCGACCGACGTGGGCGGGTGCCCCGCGTGGGACGGGCAGGGCCGGCCCCTCCCCCTCGGCGGCGGCTCCGCGGGGGGTGGGGGCGGCGACGGTGACGACGCGGTGATCGTGGTGGAGCCCCGCGTGCTGGGCATGGAGGAGGACTCCGAGGAGACCGACGACGACGACGAGGACTGAGGTCCGGCCGCCGTGAGGGTCATCGTCGTCGGGGCCGGCGTGATCGGGCTGACCTGCGCCGTACGCCTCGCCGAGTCCGGCCACGCGGTTTCGGTCATGACCGCCGTCGAGCCGGCCGGGACGACGTCCGCGGTGTCCGCCGCCCTCTAGTACCCCTACCGGGCCGGCCCGATCGAGGCCGTCACCCGCTGGGCGGCGCACAGCCGGATCGTCTTCGAGGGCCTGGCCGGAACGGGCGGGGTGGCGCTGCGGCCGGCCGCGAACTGCTCCGGTCACCCACGCCCGACCCGTGGTGGGCCGCGGCGTGCCCGGCCTGCGGCGCCTCGGGTCACCTGACCTGCCGGCCGGTTTCGCCGACGGGTTCGCCTTCACGGCACCAGTGGTGGACATGGGTCGCTATCTGCCGTGGCTGCAGGCTCGGCTCGCGGCGGCCGGCGGGTTCGTCGTCGTACGCCGGGTCACGGACCTGGCCGAGCTCCACGGCGACGCGGTCGTCAACTGCAGTGGCCTCGGCGCGCGCGGGCTCGTCGACTACGAGGCCCTGGTGCCCGTCCGCGGCCAGGTCGTGCGGGTGGCCAACCCGGGGCTGACCGACTGGGTGCTCGACGAGGAGGACCCGGCGGGCCTCACGTACGTCATCCCGCGGATCGACGACGTCGTGTGCGGTGGGACGGTCGACGTCGGTGCGACCGGCGGCGAGGTCGATCCCGCGGTCGAGGCGGCGATCCTGCGCCGCGCGATCGCCTTGGTCCCGCCCCTCGCCGGCTCGCCCGTGGTGTCCCGCGCGCTGGGCTGGCGGCCTGTGCGCCCGGAGGTCCGGCTGGAACGCGAGGGCTGCGTTGTGCACTGCTACGGCCACGGCGGTGCCGGCGTCACGCTGTCCTGGGCCTGCGCCGACGACGTCGCAGCGCTGCTCCCCTGACCGAGTCACGACCTCGAAGTGCGCTGAGCAGGCAGGCCACGCCCTCGGGTGGGCGACCAGGGCTAGCTGCTGTCGAACTCCGTGTCGACGTTGATCATGTCCAGGCCTTTGTCCGGGTGGTAGGACCAACTCAGGTCGAGACCGTCGAAGCTGGCGTCCTGGACTCTCATCAGCGAGTTCGTTCGACTCACTTGCCCCAGGATGGCTGATGGAACGTCGAGTTCGCTCATCACGCAGTCGTAGCCCCCGAGGCTGCCGTACTCGCTCCCCGTGCTGAGAACAACGAAGCACCCTCGTCGGCTAGCTCTACCGAGTTGTCCTCGTCCCGAAATG
Organism: Geodermatophilaceae bacterium; assembly: GCA_013813215.1. Taxonomy (GTDB): domain Bacteria; phylum Actinomycetota; class Actinomycetes; order Mycobacteriales; family Geodermatophilaceae; genus JACCSC01. The sequence continues at coordinate 5,073 of JACCSC010000414.1, forward strand.
CTCACGCATTGCTGGCGGACCGAAGCCGTTGGCGCGCGGCCGCCGCGGCCGAGGCGGAGGCAGCTGCCGAGGAGGCCGCTGCCGCGGATGCGGCCATTGCGGAGGATGCGGCCGCTTGAACTGCAGCCGACCGCTCAGCCAGATCAGCGCCACACCCTGTGACGCCGCAACCGATGCACAGAACTGCTACCGCCCCGAGCGCCCGGCGTGTCGTCCCGAAGCGCCCCGTGTACACCCTGCCCCCTCGTGTTCTTCCGACAACGCTGAGTAGCCATACCAACGCGCCTGGGCAAACGGATGAGCTTCAGTGGCGCTCGACCGCGTCTCCGCACCCCCGAGCGCGAAGGTCGCGTCGTGCACTGCTACGGCCACGGCGGTGCCGGTGTCACCATGTCCTGGCGCTGCGCCGAAGACGTCGTGGAACTGCTCATACCGCAGCAGGCGACGTCTGCCTCGTGATGGGCGGGCAGGGGACCGCGGTGATCATGGGCTATGGCCGGTTCTCTGGCGATGATCATGGGCTTGTGCCGGCCATGACCGGCACAACGCCGAGATCATCACCGATCCACCGGCACCAACCCATGATCATCCCCGACCTGGCTGCCCGCCAGGTCGGGCCCGAGCGTGGTCTGAGCTAGACCTCCCGGCGGGAAGCGGTCCCGACCCGCCGACCGCAGGGCACTGGCATCGTCGCGCCGGGACCGGTGGGGCGGCGGTCGCCTGGCGGGCGGCGTGTTCGGTATCCATCGCGAGGTTCGGCCAGCAGTGTTGTCTCAGGTTGAGTCGACCCTTGACCCGCCCTGGCTGCCCTCGTAGCTTTACCCCTGAGTCCAGATTCTGCTCTCCCAGGAGCTGCTCATGGCTGTCGGCCTCCCCACCTCAGACCAGCTGGCCGGTGTGGCCGAGCGCTATCGACTGGGGCTGACCGCAGCCGATGTCGAGGAGTTCGCACCGTTCGTCGCCGGGTTGCTGACTTCCTGGGATGCGGTGGAGCAGCTCTACGCCAGGACGGCGCCGACACCACGCTCGGATCGGGCCTGGAGCTGGCCCAGCGATGAGGAGAACCCGCTCGGTGCCTGGTACGTACGCACCAAGATCACTGAGCGCCGAGGCGGCCCGCTGGCCGGTCGCACGGTGGCGATCAAGGACAACACCATGGTCGCCGGCCTGCCCATGATGAACGGCTCGCGCACGGTGGAAGGGTTCGTCCCCACCAGGGACGCGACGATCGTCAGCAGGCTGCTCGCGGCCGGGGCGACGATCACCGGAAAGGCGGTCTGCGAGGACCTCTGCTTCTCCGGTGGCAGCCACACCTCCGCGTCCGGTCCGGTCCGCAACCCTTGGGACCTGAGCCGCTCCGCCGGCGGGTCCTCCAGCGGCAGCGCCGCGCTGGTCGCCGCCGGCGAGGTCGACCTGGCCACCGGCGGAGACCAGGGCGGCTCGGTGCGCATTCCCAGCGCCTACAGCGGCACGGTCGGGCACAAGCCCACGCACGGCCTGGTGCCCTACACCGGCGGCTTCCCGATCGAGCAGACGATCGACCACCTCGGGCCGATCACGCGGACCGTCAGCGACGCCGCGCTGGTCCTCGGTGTCATCGCCGGCCGCGACGGCCTCGACCCCCGCCAACCCGCGGACCTGGTTACCCAGGACTACCTCGCGGCCTTGGATCAGGGTGCCCGGGGCCTGCGGGTGGGGGTGGTCACGGAAGGCTTCGGGATCCCCGAAGTGTCCGATCCCAAGGTGGATGACGCCGTCCGTGCCGCGGTCGACGTCCTTCGGGAAGCGGGGTTGGTGGCCGAGGACGTCTCGGTCCCCTGGCATAGCGACGCGATGCACGTCTGGAACGTGATCGCCACCGAGGGCGCCACCGCGCAGATGGTCGACGCGAACGCGTACGGGATGAACTGGCAGGGCTTGTACGACCCGGAGCTGATCGCCTTCTACGGCAGGCAGTGGCGCGAGCGCGGCGAACAGTTCTCCGAGACCGTCAAGCTCGTCCTCCTATCGGGCCGGCATGCCATCGACACCGAGTTCGGCAGGCACTACGCGATGGCGCGAAACCTGGCACCGGAGCTGCGCGCCGGGTACGACGCCGCGCTGGAGACGTACGACGTCCTGGTCATGCCGACGCTGCCGCTCACCGCGACCGAGATCCCGCCGCCGGGCGCATCGCGGGCGGACTACCTTGCCCGGGCGCTGGAGATGATCGGAAACACCGCGCCCTTCGACGTCACCGGCCACCCGGCGACGTCGGTGCCCACCGCCCTGGTCGACGGCCGCCCGGCCGGTCTGATGATCATCGGTAGGCACTTCGATGACGCGACCTGCTTGCGGGTCGCGCACACCTTCGAGCGGGCCGTGGGCGGATTCCCGTCCCCGGCCCAGCAGACCGTGGGGAGCCGAGGATGAACGGCGTACACGACCTGGGTGGCACCGACGGCCTCGGCCCGGTCATCGTGGAGGACGACGAGCCGGTCTGGCACGCGGAGTGGGAGAAGGCCGCCTTCGCGCTGTTCGCGACGAACTTCCGGGCCGGGCTGTTCAACGTCGACATGTTCCGGCACGGCATCGAGCAGATGCATCCCGCGCACTACCTGCTCTCGCCGTACTACGAGCACTGGATGCATACCGCCGAGCACTACGCGGTCAAGGCCGGTGTGATCGACCCGGCTGAACTCGACGCGAAGACGAAGTACTACCTGGACCATCCCGACGAGCCGCTGCCGGATCGCACCGATCCCGACCTGCTCGCGTTCGTCGACGCCGCGGTGAGGGGTGGCGCTCCGGCCCGGCGCGAGTCCGACGAGGCGCCGGCGTTCCAGGTGGGCGACCGGGTCACCGTCACCCAGGACAGCCCGCGCGAGCACACCCGCAAGGCGCGCTACATCCGCGGCAAGACCGGTGTCATCGAGAACGCCCACGGCACGTTCATCTACCCCGATAGCGCCGGCAATGGTCGCGGCGACGACCCGAAGCACGTCTACACGGTGAAGTTCACCAATGCCGAGCTATGGGGGCCGGACAACGCCGAGCCGAACGGCGTCGTCTACTTCGACGTGTGGGAGCCGTACCTCGTCCCGGCGACAGGAGCAGCCACATGACCAGGACCGAGATCACCCCGTCGCCGGAGGTGGCGGCTCCGCGTTCAGAGGCGGAGATCGCCGCGCGGATGAAGGCGCTGGAAGCGCTGATGATCGACAAGGGCATCATGACCACCGAGGCGGTCGACCGGCTCGCCGAGATCTACGAGAACGAGGTAGGCCCGCAGCTGGGCGCCGCCGTCGTGGCCAAGGCGTGGACCGATCCGGCGTTCAAGCAACGCCTGCTCGCCGACGCCACCGAGGCTTGCGCCACGATGGGGATCGGGGGCCTGCAGGGCGAAGACATGGTCGCCGTGGAGAACACTGACACGGTCCACAACGTCGTGGTCTGCACGCTGTGCTCGTGCTATCCGTGGCCGGTGCTCGGCCTGCCTCCGAACTGGTATAAGCAGCCGGCGTACCGGTCTCGGATCGTCCGGGAACCCCGCACGATGCTGCGGGAGGAGTTCGGTTACGACGTACCCGAGTCGGTCGAGATCCGGGTGTGGGACTCCAGCGCGGAGCTGCGGTACATGGTGCTCCCGGCGCGGCCGGCGGGAACCGAGGACACGAGCGAGGCGGAACTTGCCGAGTTGGTGACCCGGGACGCGATGATCGGTGTCGCACCGGTCCGCGCATGAGAACCGACACCACCACCGAGGTCGGCGAAGCCCGCCGCCGAGTCGAGCGGTTGCTCAGTGAGCTCCCGCGGGACGGCGAGGAGCAGCTGTCGTTCACCCAGCCGTGGGAGCTGCGCGCGTTCGCGGTGGCGGTCGCGGCCCACCAGAACGGACTGTACGACTGGAGCGAGTTCCAGTTGGCGTTGATCGGTGCCATCCGCCAGTGGGAGGACTCCGCCGGCAGCCGCGACGACCCCTTCCACTACTACGACAGGTGGTTGGAGGCCTTGGAATCGGTGCTGTCCGGAACCGGCGTGTTGGACGGCAGCGAGCTGGACCATCAGGCCAGCGTCGTTTTGGCCACCCCGCGCAATGCCGACCACCATCACGCGCGGCGTGACCCGGTGGCCGTGGACCCGGCTCACGCCTAGCTGAGGAGGCATCGATGGCACTCGCAGTCCCGACACCGGCCGTTGCGCCCGTTCGAATCCCGCTGCGCGAGGTTCTTCCGTGGGCAGTGTTCGCCGGGGCGATCCTGCTGAGCCTGCTCTACCTGGTCGGCCTCGACCAGGGAGCGACGTCGGTGTTCTCCGGGCAGCTGCTGCACGAGTTCATGCACGACGGACGGCACCTGCTCGCCATGCCCTGCCACTGACGGCGGGTCGGGCCATGACCGTCCGGACACTGCTGGTCCGCGGGCTCGTTGCCGGGGTCGCCGCCGGCGTGCTGTCCTGGTTGTTCTCCTACCTCTTCGGCGAGCCGGCACTCAGGGATGCTCTCGCGTTCGAGGGTCACGCTCATGGCGAGGAGCTTGTCTCTCGCGGCGTACAGAGCACGATCGGCCTAGGGACAGCGCTGGTGCTGTACGGGGTGGCGATCGGTGGCCTGTTCGCCCTCGCGTACGCCGTGGCCTACGGACGGATCGGATCGCTAGGCCCGCGGGCGACGGCCGCGGTGCTGGCGGCCGGCGCCTTTGTCGTGGTCTTCCTGGTGCCGTTCCTCAAGTACCCGGCCAATCCCCCGGCCGCGACCGACGACAGCACGGTGGGCCAGCGCACCGGCCTCTATCTGGTGCTCGTGCTCGTGTCGGTGCTGCTCGCCGTCGGGTCGGTGCTGTTGGGGCGGCGCCTGCACCCGCGGGTCGGGGCCCGGAACGCCGTCCTGCTCGGCGGCGGTCTGTATCTCGCGGCCATCACCGTCGTGCTGCTCGTGCTGCCAACGGTGAGCCAGCCGCCCGCTGACTTCCCGGCGACGGTGCTGTACGAGTTCAGGCTGGCCTCGGTGGGCAACCAGGTGGTGCTGTGGGCCACCATCGGTTTGGTGTTCGGCGTATTCACTGCCAGGGCTCTGCCCCGGTCGCGGGCGGCGAGCGTGGACAGCGAGGTAGCGCCCTAGACCTCTTCGTCGACTGCCCGGAGCGACGGGTGCGCCGGGTGGCCTTGGTTGCGTTCACCGAGAACAATCGCTGACATGGATCTGGGCCTGGCCGGCAGGGTGTACGTCGTTACCGGCGGGACGAGCGGTCTCGGGCGGGCCGGTGCCGAGGCTCTGGTCGGCGAAGGTGCCCAGGTCGTCGTCTGCGCGCGCGACCGCGGGCGGCTCGAGGAGACCGTCGCGGCGTTGGGTGAGGACCAGGCGACCGGCGTGGCCGGCGACCTCGCCGACCCGGCCCTCGCAGATCGGTTGGTGGAGCACGCGACCTCGACGTACGGACGGCTGGACGGGGCGCTGCTCAGCGTCGGCGGCCCGCCGCCCGGTTCGGTGGCCGACACCGAGGACGACGCCTGGCGGGCGGCGTTCGAGTCGATCTTCCTGGGTCAGCTGCGCTGCGCGCGGGCGGTGGCGGCCGGCCTCGGCGAGGGCGGTGCGATCGCGTTCGTGCTCTCATCGTCGGTGCGCTCCCCCATCCCCGGGCTGGCTACGTCCAACGGGTTGCGACCCGGGCTGGCGATGGCGGCCAAGACGCTGGCCGACGAACTGGGACCGCGTGGCATCCGGGTCAACGGGCTGCTGCCCGGACGGGTGGCCACCGTGCGCACGAAGCAGCTGGACGCCGCGCGCGGCGACGAGGCCGCCGCCCGTGCGGCCAGTGAAGCGGTGATCCCGCTGCGCCGGTACGGC
>JACCSC010000427.1 GCA_013813215.1 Geodermatophilaceae bacterium
CCGTCGGAGGCGCGGTGCAGCAGCGCGATCGAGCCGGGCGTGTGCCCCCGCACGTGGATGACCTCCAGCGACACCTCGCCGACCGTCACCGATCCGCCGTGTTCGACGGCTACGTCCACCGGTACCGGCAGGGGCGCACTGTCCAGGGGGTGGGCCACGGTCTGCGCCCCCGTCTCGGACACCACGTCGGCCAGCGCCTGCCAGTGGTCGGGGTGCTGGTGGGTGGTCACCACCGTGCGCAGGGGCGTGGAACCGACCAGTTCCAGAAGCCGGTCGTCTTCGTTGGCCGCGTCGATGAGCAGTCCGTCACCCGTAGCGGGGCAGCGCAGCAGGTACGCGTTGTTGTCCATCGGCCCGACCGACAGCTTGCTGATCTCCAGGTCGGGCAACACCCGCCGGTCGGCCGGGCCGCCCCGTCGTACGTCACCGCTGTAATCGCTCATCGGCTCCTCCGAAGAGGAGAGTGCGTCGTCGCTCATCGTTCGTCTCCCGTCAGGTCCACGACCATCTTGCCGACGTTGTCGCCGCGCAGCAGGCCGATGAACGCCTCTGGCGCCTGCGCCAGCCCGTACACAGTGGTCTGCTCCCAGCGCAGCCGCCCGTCGCGGACCCAGCCGCCCATCTCCTCCTCGAACCTGCGACGCAACTGCCCGTGGTCGCTGACGATGAACCCCCGCAGGGTGAGCCGCTTCCCGATTGCGAGCGCGAGGTTGCGCGGTCCCGGCGGCGCCTCCGTGGCGTTGTACGCCGAGATCGCCCCGCACAGCGCGACCCGGCCGTTCAGGCGCAGCGCCCCGATCGCCGCCTCCAGGTGCTCGCCGCCGACGTTGTCGAAGTAGACGTCGATCCCGTCGGGGGCGGCTTCGCGCAGGCTTCGCCGTACCGGCCCGTCGTGGTAGTCGAACGCCGCGTCGAAGCCGAGGTCGAGGGCGTGGGCCACCTTGCGCGCTGACCCCGCGCTGCCCACGACACGGGAAGCCCCCTTCAACCTCGCGATCTGCCCTACCGCGCTGCCGACGGCGCCGGCGGCCCCGGAGACGAAGACGGCGTCGCCCTCGCGGAACGCGGCCACGTCGAGCAGACCGACGTACGCCGTCAGCCCGGGCATCCCCAGCACGCCGAGGTACGCGGCTGGCGTGATCGCCCGGTCGACCTTGCGGAACCGCTTGGCCGGTCCGCTGGCGTAGTCCCGCCAGCCCTGCTCGTGCAGCACCAGGTCGCCTACCGCGAGGTCGTCGGCGCGGCTGGCCACCACCTCACCCACCGCGCCGCCGGCCAGCGGGGCGCCGAGTTCGAAGGGCGGCACGTACGACGGGGCGTCGTTCATCCGGCCCCGCATATAGGGGTCGACGCTCATCGCGACGTTCCGGACCAGTACTTCACCGTCCCCGGGTGCGGACAGCTCGGTCTCGGCGAGCTCGAAGTCGGTGGGGGCCGGCATGCCCTGCGGGCGAGCCACGAGCCGGATCTCCCGGTTGGTTGTCGTCGTCATGAGGGCGACTCTGCCGTACTCGACTGTGGCGTTTTTCTATTGCGTCCGCCCCGTCTGCAGTAGACAGACAACACCAGCGCCGCCCATCAAGGAGAGAGATCGCCATGCGCCGAACCGTCGCCGCCATCGCCGTACCGCTCGCCGTCGCCGCCAGCTTCGCCACGATGAATCTCTCGGCTTCGGCGACCGCGGAGAACCGCTCCACGGTGCTGACCGGCGAGCGCGAGGTCCCCGGTCCGGGTGACCCCGACGGCCTGGGCCGCGCCTTCGTCACCGTCGACGGAGACACCGGGCGCATCTGCCTGTCGGTGCGCTTCCGCAACGTCGACCCGTTGACCGGCGGGCACATCCATGAGGGCTCGTCCACAGAGGCCGGCCCCGTCGTGGTCGACTTCAGCCAGTTCATCGCGACCAGCAACCCCGGCCAGTTCAAGGGCTGCGTCGTGAACGCCGAGGAGGCCGCCGGGCTCATCTCCGACCCGTCGAACTACTACGTGAACATCCACAACGAGGCCTACCCGGCCGGCGCGATCCGCGGGCAGCTCGGCAGCCGGTAGCCGCACGGCTGCGAGCCGAACTGATCCGAACCTGGCGCCGTAGCGCGCCACGCCGGCGCAGCCGATGGCCGATCGAACGCTTGTTCGATACCGTTGCGTCCAGGGAATCGAACCCGCGTTCGATGCCTTGACACGAAGCGGAATCTGTCGGTGTCCGGTCGTAGGGTGGCCTGCGGCCAGCCGGCCGACCGCTTTCGGACCAGGGGAGCAGCCACCAGCATGGACCGTCTCGTCGTGCGCGGAGCCCGCGAGCACAATCTGCGCGACGTCGACCTCGACCTACCGCGGGACAGCCTCATCGTCTTCACCGGGCTGTCCGGATCCGGCAAGTCCAGCCTGGCGTTCGACACGATCTTCGCCGAGGGCCAGCGGCGGTACGTCGAGTCGCTGTCGGCGTACGCCCGGCAGTTCCTCGGGCAGATGGACAAGCCCGATGTGGACTTCATCGAAGGCCTGTCCCCTGCGGTGTCCATCGACCAGAAGTCGACAAGTCGCAACCCGCGCTCGACGGTCGGCACCATCACCGAGGTCTATGACTACCTGCGCCTGCTCTACGCCCGGGCGGGCCGGCCGCACTGTCCGGTCTGCGGCCGGTCGATCTCCCGGCAGACGCCGCAGCAGATCGTGGACCGGGTGCTCGACATGGAGGAGGGCACCCGCTTCCAGGTGCTCGCCCCGGTGATCCGCGGCCGCAAGGGCGAGTACGCCGAGCTGTTCAGCGACCTGCAGCTCCAGGGCTTCTCGCGGGCCCGGGTCGACGGGGTGGTCCACGCGCTGACCGACGTGCCCAAGCTCAAGAAGCAGGAGAAGCACACCATCGAGGTGGTGGTCGACCGGCTGACGGTGCGGCCCTCGAGTAAACGCCGGCTCACCGACTCGGTGGAGACTGCGCTGTCGCTGGCCGGGGGTCTGGTCCTGCTCGACTTCGTGGACCGGCCCGAGGACGACCCCAACCGGGAGCGGACGTTCTCCGAGCATCTCGCCTGCCTGTACGACGATCTGTCGTTCGAGGCCATGGAGCCGCGCTCGTTCTCGTTCAACTCGCCGTACGGCGCCTGCCCGGTGTGTACCGGCCTCGGGACGCGCAAGGAGGTCGACCCGGAGCTCGTCATTCCCGACCCGGACCGCAGCCTGGCCGACGGCGCCATCGCCCCCTGGGCGACCGGGCAGACCACCGAGTACTTCCTGCGGCTGCTGACCGGGCTGGCCGACTCCCTCGGATTCGACCTGAAGATGCCGTGGTCGAAGCTGCCCCCGCTGGTGCAGGAGACGGTGCTGCACGGGCAGGACCGTCAGGTACACGTGCGGTACCGCAACCGCTACGGCCGGGAGCGCTCGTACCACGCGACGTTCGAGGGCGTGGTGCCGTTCCTGGAACGGCGGCGCGACGACACCGACAGCGAGTTCATGCGCGACAAGTACGAGGGCTACATGCGCGACGTGCCGTGCCCGGCGTGTGGCGGGGCTCGGCTCAAGCCCGAGGTGCTCGCGGTCCGGGTGGGGGACAAGTCGATCTCCGACGTCACCGCGATGTCGATCGGCCAGTGCGCGGGGTGGCTCACCGAGGTCGAGCTGACCGACCGCGAGCGGATGATCGCCGATCCGATCCGCAAGGAGGTCAACGCGCGGCTCGGGTTCCTGGTCGACGTCGGCCTGGACTACCTGTCACTCTCCCGGCCGGCGGCGACACTGGCCGGCGGGGAGGCGCAGCGGATCCGGCTGGCCACCCAGATCGGGTCGGGGCTGGTCGGCGTCCTGTACGTGCTGGACGAGCCGTCGATTGGGCTGCACCAGCGGGACAACCGGCGGTTGATCGACACGCTGGTGCGGCTGCGCGACCTGGGCAACACCTTGATCATCGTCGAGCACGACGAGGACACGATCCGGGTCGCCGACTGGGTTGTGGACATCGGGCCGGGCGCCGGCGAGCACGGCGGAAACATCGTGGTGAGTGGATCGGTGGCTGACTTGCTGGCCAGCGAGGAATCGATCACGGGCGCGTACCTGACCGGCCGGCGGACCATCGCCATACCGGAGCGACGACGTACGCCGGTGGCCGGTCGGCAGATCACCGTGCACGGCGCGCGCGAGCACAACCTGCGCGACATCGACGTGACGTTCCCACTCGGCTGCCTGGTCGCGGTGACCGGGGTGTCCGGGTCCGGGAAGTCGACCTTGGTCAACGACATCCTCTACAACGTCCTGGCCAACGCGATCAACGGCGCGCGTCAGGTGCCCGGGCGGCACCGCCGGGTCAGTGGCGTCGAGCAGCTGGACAAGGTGGTCGGCGTCGACCAGTCGCCGATCGGGCGGACGCCGCGATCCAACCCGGCCACATACACCGGCGTGTTCGACCACATCCGCCGGCTGTTCGCCGAGACGACCGAGGCCAAGGTGCGCGGCTACCAGCCGGGCCGGTTCTCCTTCAACGTCAAGGGCGGGCGCTGCGAGTCGTGCCGCGGCGACGGCACGATCAAGATCGAGATGAACTTCCTGCCGGACGTCTACGTCCCGTGCGAGGTCTGCAAGGGCGCCCGGTACAACCGGGAGACCCTGGAGGTGCACTTCAAGGGCAAGACCATCTCCGAGGTCCTCGACATGCCGATCGAGGAGGCCGCGGAGTTCTTCCAGGCCATCCCGGCCATCGCGCGGCACCTCACGACGCTGGTGGAGGTCGGGCTGGGCTACGTGCGGCTCGGGCAGCCGGCGCCGACGCTGTCCGGCGGCGAGGCGCAGCGGGTCAAGCTGTCGGCCGAGCTGCAGAAGCGGTCCACCGGCCGGACGGTGTACGTGCTGGACGAGCCGACCACCGGGCTGCACTTCGAGGACATCCGCAAGCTGCTCGGTGTGCTCAGCCGGCTGGTCGAAGGCGGCAACACGGTGATCGT